>JBPYEF010000199.1:0-5996 GCA_051985875.1 Hyphomicrobiaceae bacterium | reverse complement strand
GCCGATTGCTCTGCGCGGCATAGCCGGTGATTGCATGCGCAACGGTCTCCGCAAGCGGCAGGCGCAGGTCGTTTTCCAGTACGATCCGGATCACGCCCAGCGCCGCGCGTCGCAGTTGGTAAGGGTCGCCACTGCCGGTCGGCTTCTCACCAATCGCCCACAGCCCGACCAAGGCGTCGAGCTTGTCCGCCAATGCTACCGCAACCGCCACGGCATCGCCGTCGGCGGCCCTCGGCACCGTGTCCGCCGGGCCTTTGGGCTTGTAGTGCAACTCGATGGCGCGCGCGATCTCCGGCTTGGTACCGGCCGCTTGCGCGTAGTAGCGGCCCATGACGCCCTGCAGCGCGGGAAACTCGCCCACCATGCCCGAGACCAAATCGGCCTTGGCGAGCTGCGCCGCACGCCGCGCGTCTTCCCGATCGGCGTCGACCGACGGCGCGATGCGGAACGCCAGTTCGGCGATCCGCTCCACGCGCTGCTTCTGGCTGCCGAGCTTTTCGTGGAAGATGGTGCCCGCCAACGCCGCCGCCATTTCGTCGAGCGGCCGGCCGAGATCCTGGTCCCAGAAGAACTTCGCATCCGCCAGGCGCGCCCTAATCACGCGCTCGTTGCCGGCGACGATTTGTTTGCCACCGTCGGCGGCATCGAGGTTCGAGACTAAAAGAAACCTGTTGGCGAGCTTGCCCGACCGTGGATGTCGCAGCGAAAAGCACTTGAGATGCTGCTTCATCGCCGCCGTGAGACATTCGGGCGGCACCGCAAGAAACGCCTCGTCGAAGGTGCCCATCAACACCGTCGGCCATTCTGTCAATCCGGCATTCTCGGCGAGCAGCGCCTCGTCCTCGACAAACGACAGCTTGTGCTGTTTGGCGAGCGCGCGCGCCGCGGCAGCGATGATTGCCGACCGCTCTTCGGAGGCGACAATCACTTTGTGCGCCTTGAGCCGCTCGACGTAATCGCTTGCGCCGCATACCGCGAACGGTGTGTCGCCGTGGAAGCGGTGTCCGCGCGTTTCGCAGCCGCTTTCCAGGCCGGCGATCGTCACCGCCACCCGCTTGCCGTCGAGCAGGCACAGGATGGAAAGCAGCGGCCGCACCCAGCGCAACTCGCTTTCTACGTGCGAAGTCGGACCGGATACAGTCCCGTGCGTCCCCCGCTGCAGGTAGCGGTTAAAGCGCATGGCCTTCGGCCATGGAAATTGGGCCACCGTCTCCGCAACGACGAGCGCAACGATCTCGCTCGCTGCGCGTCCTCCCGTCTCGCTGCGAACGACGTAATAGTCGCCCTTTTTTGCGTCCTGCACCACCTGTGCATCGCCGATCGAGCGCAGGCCTGCCGATTTGACGAACCCCTCGATTGCCTGCACGGGAGCGGAAACGCGCGGCCCCTTGCGCTCGGTGATGACTTTTGGCGAGGTCTCTGGCACGTGCTCAACGATCAGTGCAAGCCGTCTCGGTGTGGCAAACGCCTGTACCGGGCCAATGGCCAGGCCGCGCGTCTTCAGGCCCTCGCCAACGAGGCGCGCAAGGTCCTCGGCGGCGCGCCGCTGCATGCGCGCGGGAATCTCCTCGGAAAACAGCTCCAGCAGCAACTCGGACATGGACGCTAGGCCCCGGCAATCTGCGCGACCGTGGCTAGCGCAGCAAAACGCTCACTGCGCGCGGCCTGCGCGGCGCGATGCGTGGACGTGGCCGCGATCACGCTGCGCAAAGGATCGTCCGGGAGCGTTTGCGGCCCAGTCATGCTCCACCCCCCTGCGTCGTGAGCCAAGCCCCGCAGCACGCCTTGGCGAGTTCTCGAACCCGCAGGATATAGCTCTGGCGCTCGGTGACCGAGATCACGCCGCGCGCGTCGAGCAGGTTGAACGCGTGGGAAGCCTTGATGCATTGGTCGTAGGCCGGTAGCGCCAGCCTGTGGCGCTGATCGTTGGCGCCGTGGCTAGGGCTGCCCGCATGCAACAGCGCCTGGCACTCCCGCTCCGCATCGTTGAACTGCCGACGCAACAGGGCGACGTCGGCAAACTCGAAGTTGAACCGTGAATACTCCTGCTCTGCCTGCAAAAAAATGTCGCCGTAAGTCAGCTTGCGCGCGTCCTGCCGCCCATTGAAGTTGAGGTCGAAGACGCGGTCGACACCCTGCACGTACATGGCGAGACGTTCCAAGCCATAGGTGATCTCCGCCGATACCGGCACACAGTCGTAACCACCGACCTGCTGCAGGTAGGTGAACTGGGTCACCTCCATGCCGTCGCACCACACCTCCCAACCGAGCCCCCAGGCGCCGAGCGTCGGGCTCTCCCAATCGTCCTCGACGAAGCGAATGTCGTGCTCGGTGGCGTCGATGCCGATGCGCTCGAGGCTCGCAAGATAGAGGTCGAGGACCTCCTCCGGCGCGGGCTTCATGATCACCTGGAATTGATAATAGTGCTGCATGCGATTGGGATTCTCGCCGTAGCGGCCATCCTTCGGCCGGCGCGAGGGCTGCACGTAGGCCGCGTTCCACGGCCTCGGCCCGAGCGATCGCAGCGTCGTCGCCGGATGAAAGGTTCCCGCGCCTACCTCCATGTCGTAGGGCTGCAGCAGAACGCAACCCTGCTCACCCCAAAACCGCTGCAGACAGAGAATCATGTCCTGGAACGACACCTCGGGCCGCAACAGAGGCTCCGCGGCGCCGCGCAAAAGCTTGGCGGCCGCAATGCCGGTCGGGTCGGCGGAGGTCTGCTGCATGAAGCGTATGCACGGTGTTTTGCTGTCCGAGGCGCGCACTATACGCAAACCCCGCAGCGGGTCACGCGGATTTACGCAAGACCGCACGCAAGCGCCGCCGCGCGCGGTGCATCCGCCCCGGTTTTTTCAGCGTTTCGTCGGCCGGTAGACGCCGCTCTTCGCGTCGAACTCGAGGCTACCCAGGTCCCTCTCCACCTGCGCGGGCGAGGATCCTCCCCGTAGCTCCTCGCTCGCCCGTCGCAGCTCGGCGGCGATCTGCCGCGAGGCACGCTGGATCATTCGGTAGCCCGCGTAGGCACCGACGCCGAGCAAGGCCAGGACCACGAGTTGCGGCACGACACACCTCCAGGCTCTGGGCGCCGGCGCGGGCGCACTGATCGTCGCGGGTACCCCTCACAGACCAAAGCGCGACCAGAGCGCGCGCACTTCAAGCGCCGAAATCAGGTCGTCCGCGAGCGAGGCTGGGCGCAGGAACGCCTCGCCGTAAGCGAACTCAAGACCGGGGAGACGCCGCAACCGCGCCAGCAGACCCCCGGGCGTCATCGGCACGGCGCGCAAGCGCACCTTCGGCCCGTGCAGCTGTTGCATCTTGCTGCGCAGATCGGCGATGCCATCGATCAGTCCAAGCTCCAGCGCGCTCGCCGCCGACCAGAAGGTACCCGAGAACAAGTCTTGATCTCCGCCCTTCAGGCGCCCGGCGCGCCGGTCACGGACGATGCCGATGAACACATCGTGCACCGTGCGCTGCAGCTGCTCGAGCCGCGCGACGTCGTCCGACCGCTCCGGTTGGAAAGGATCGAGTGCGCCTTTGTCCTTTCCCGAGGTATGCACGCGTCGCTCGATGCCATAACGGGCGATGAGCTTGTCCAGTCCGAAACTCGAAGAGATAACTCCGATCGAGCCGATGATCGACGACGGATCGGCATAGATCTCGTCCCCCGCCAACGCGAGAAAATAGCCACCGGACGCGGCGACGTCCTCACAGAA
The DNA here is from genome assembly GCA_051985875.1 of Hyphomicrobiaceae bacterium. Lineage (GTDB taxonomy): Bacteria > Pseudomonadota > Alphaproteobacteria > Rhizobiales > Hyphomicrobiaceae > AWTP1-13. The sequence goes on along the minus strand of JBPYEF010000199.1, from coordinate 2,283 downwards.
GACATAGACACGCTTGCGCTTCTCGGCCGCGAGCTGGCGAATGCGCCCGAAGATCAGGTGCGACTGTACGGGCGAGCCACCCGGAGAATTCACGATCACCGCGACGGAAGGTAGCTTGCTCAAGCTGAACGCCTTCTCGATGGCACCGGCAACGGTGGCCAGCGCCAGTCCGGGACGCAGCGGCGCCGCCATGCCGATCGGACCGGAAAACCGCAGCACGGGTACGACGAGACCGCGTCTGAAGAACGGCATTGCAACCATCCATGGCAGCGCCCGCGCAATTGTAGCCCGCAATCGGCGCAATCCATACTTTGTGCCATACTTTGTGCCCAAGCGAGGGAACCAGCGGTGCCGGAAGCCCCCCCGCGGGCCACAGCACTAGATAGGCGCTGGTAGGGCCGACCGGTAGTCAACAGTGCTGCGTCCGCGGCATCCTCGTGTCGGCATAGCCGCCACGGACGCCGACAGGTCACGCTACGCCCCTGACAACGGCAGCCTCAAGGGTGCCGCGCGGCGGGTTCGGCTACGCTTCGGTAAGCCGCAGCGCCGCGCCTCCGCGCAGCACGGCGTCGATTTCCGGACGAAAGTGCCCGCTGTCATCGTGCAGCACAATGCCTGCTAGCAGCTTGAGCGGCGCGCGGCTGCCCTTGGTCGCTTGCACAAGGACCCGGTTCGCGGCCGCTGCCGGCCTGGCGTGCACCGGCAGGACGACGTGGCCGCCGCAGCGGGTGCGCGTCGCCGCGAGAATCGCCGCCAGCGCCTCGGTCCGGTGCACCAGGGTTAGCGCACCGCCGGCTTTGGCCATGGCCGCCATGAACCTGACCCAGCGTTCCAGATCGCCACTGGGCATGACGTGGGCGCCGCCGGTGTCGCGGCCAACAGTGCAGCGGCCGAGCGTATGGTAGGGCGGGTTGGCAACCACATGGTCGTAGCTTTCCGGTACCAGACCGAGCTCGGCCAGTACGCCGAGCCGTTGGCCGACTTCCGCCTCGATCACGCGCACCCGCGGCGCCAGGCCGTTGCGGGCGATATTGTCGCGCGCCAGCCCCGCCAACAGCGGATCGCGCTCGATCAGGACCACCTCTGCTTGAGGCAGGCGATGGGCGATCACGATGCCGACCACCCCTACCCCGGCGCCGACGTCAAGTATGCGCGCCGCCCTGCCGACGCTGGCTGCGAGCAGCACTGCATCCAATCCGGCACGATAGCCGTGCCGCGGTTGCAGGATGCGCAACGCGCCGCCAAGAAAGGCATCATCCGTCGTCTGCTCGGCAGGCGCCATCCGCTCAACCGCGCGCGCCATGCCCCTCGACCAACCACTGGGCGAGGCCGGCTTCGGTCAGCAGCGAGCGAGCGCGCGTGCAATCCTCAGCTCCGACCAACAGGCGCCGGGGAAAGGCGCCGATCGAGCCTTCGACCGCGCTGATGTGCTGATCGACCAGGAGGCAGGCTATGCCGACCTCCCGCAGCACCGTCTCGGCGAAGCTGAGCAACACGGCGTCGTTGCTGCGTAACACTTCGAGCATGGGGGGTCCCGGACGCCTGGAGGCAGCGCGACCGCGTTCCCTCGGTCCTTGCCTCCGTGTTTTTCCCTTTGTGGTTACTTCCCTTGCCCTCTTGCCTTTGCGTCTTGCCCTTACGTCTTGTCTGGCGCTCTTCCCCTGGTCCTCCTGGTGTCGCCCACCGGAGGGAGTGGCTTGATGCCGCGCATCACTCCTGGGTATACCAGATCGCCACAACGTCAGCTGGGGATAGCATACTTGGGCGTCGTCGTCCCATTCGAAGAAGCACGAGACCCTTCCGAGGTCTTGAAGCCGCTGCTCGATATTGTCGCGGCAGACATGCAGGCCGTCAACCGCATCATCCTCAACAAGGCGATCTCCGACGTCGAGCTCATTCCGAACCTCGCGCATCACTTGATCGAATCGGGAGGCAAGCGACTGCGCCCGATGCTGACAATCGCGTCGGCGAAGCTATGCGGCTACCGCGGCGAAGGCCACGTGCGCCTCGCCGCCGCCGTGGAGTTCATGCACACCGCTACGCTGCTGCACGATGACGTCGTCGACGAGAGCGACTACCGGCGCGGCAAGGCGTCGGCGCGCCTGGTGTGGGGCAACCAGGCGAGCGTGCTGGTCGGCGACTTTCTGCTCGGACAGGCGTTCCGCATGATGGTTGACGTCGGCTCGCTGAGTGCCCTGAAAATCCTATCCAACGCCGCCGCAGTGATCGCCGAAGGCGAAGTGATGCAGCTCGCCGCCGCCAAAAACACGGCGACCACCGAGG
>JBPYEF010000198.1:0-2714 GCA_051985875.1 Hyphomicrobiaceae bacterium | reverse complement strand
TCAGCGCGCTCAGCAGCGCGACAACCGCCCTTTCTCCCGCCAGGCGATAGTAGATGCGCTTGCCGTCCCGCCGCCCCACGACCAGCCCGGCTCGCCGTAAGAGCTGCAGATGGCGCGATGCGTTGGCAAGCGTCAGCCCGGCCCGTTCGGCCAAGTGCTCGACGCTGCGTTCCCCTTGCCCGAGATGCTCCAGCAGCTCGAGGCGATGGGCGTGGCCGAGCGCTTGCGCAATCTCGGCAAGGCTGGCGAAGACGTGCTGCTTGGGACCGGGGCTTGACACTGGGCGATATCCGAGGCTCATTCATCAGATTGATTGCATAATGGCCGCCGGTCAAGCCCGGCGGCCGCGCTCTCCCGGGAGGTTTTGATGATTCTGCGCCACTTCCTCCACAAGGACCCGGTCGCGATCTCCTACCTGTTCGGCTGTGGCGGCCATGCCGCCTGCGCCGTCGCCGACCCGGTCGGCGACATCGAACCCTATCTGCGCACCGCCGAGGAGACCGGCATGCGCATCCGCTTCGTTGTCGACACGCATCTACACGCCGACCACCGTTCGGGGGGCCGGGCGCTCGCCGTCGCCGCCGGTGCCGAATACGTATTGCACCGCGACGCCGAGGTCGCCTTCCCGACCCGTGCGGTGACGGACGGCGACCGGCTGCCGCTCGGCAATGTCATCGTCGACGTGATGCATACCCCCGGCCACACGCCCGAGCATGTCTGCCTGTTGGTCACCGACCGCACCCGCGCCGACGAGCCTTGGTTCGCGCTGACCGGCCACACCTTGATGGCCGGCGATGTCGGCCGCACCGAACTGGCGGCGGACGCCGCTGCCGGGGCGCGCGTGCTGTTCAACAGCCTCGAACGGCTGCGGGCCTTGCCGGACCACATCGAGGTGCTGCCTGGCGCCTATGCCGGCTCGGTGTGCGGCCGGCGGCTGAGCGGCAAGCTGTTCTCGACGATCGGCTTCGAGCGGCGGTTCAACGCCGCCTTCCGCATCGCGAGCGAAGACGCCTTTGTTGATTTCATGCTGCAGGACATCCCGCCGGCGCCCGAGGGGGCGGCCGAATTGCGCGCGTGGAACAGCGGAATGCAGGCGCAGGCCGCGGAGTAGCAGGAATGGCCGAGGCCGCGACTGGGCCGGCGAGTGTCGCCCTTGGCATCCGCCCAAACCTCAGCCAGTTCCTGCTGCTGATCCTGTTGAACGCGTTTGTCGGCGGCATGGTCGGCCTCGAGCGCACGATCGTGCCGCTGATCGGCTCAGAGACGTTTCACCTCGCGTCGGCCAGCATCGTTACCGGATTCATCGTCAGCTTCGGCGTCGTCAAGGCCCTGACTAACCTGGTCTCCGGCCAGCTGGCCGAAAGCTGGGGCCGCAAGCACACGCTGGTGCTGGGGTGGGTTTTTGGGCTGCCAGTGCCATTCATGATCATGTGGGCGCCGGGCTGGGGCTGGGTCATCGCCGCCAATGCGTTGTTGGGCATCAACCAGGGCCTCGCCTGGTCGATGACGGTGCTGATGAAGATCGACCTGGTCGGGCCGAAATCGCGCGGCCTGGCTGTCGGCCTCAACGAGTTCGCCGGCTATTTCGCGGTCGGCGTGACCGCCTTTCTGACCGGCTGGATCGCCGCCCGCTACGGCTTGCGCCCGAGCCCGTTCTATCTCGGCGCCGCCTATGCCGTGCTCGGGCTTGGGCTCGCCGTGCTGGTCGTACGTGACACCGGCGAGCACGTACGGCACGAGGTCCACGCGCACGGCCACGGCGTCGCCGAGGCCCTGCGGTTCTGGGAGGTATTTCGCCGCACCAGCTTCGCCGAACCGCGCCTCTTCGCCACCTGCCAAGCCGGGCTCGTCAACAATCTGAACGACGGCATGGTGTGGGGGTTGTTCCCACTGTTCTTCCTCAGCTACGGCCTCGGGGTCGAGCGCATCGGCGTGCTGAAGGCCGTGTACCCGGCCTGTTGGGGCATATTGCAGATCTTCACCGGGCCCCTCAGCGACCACATCGGCCGGCGCGGGCTGGTGGCCTGGGGATTGTGGCTGCAGGCGGCGGCGCTGGCGTTGACCGCCCTGACCGGCTCCTTCGCCTGGTGGCTGGCAGCGAGCGCCTTGCTCGGGGTTGGCACGGCGATGGTGTACCCGACCCTGATCGCGGCGATCTCGGATACCGCCCATCCGACGATGCGGGCGCGCGCCTTGAGCGTCTACCGCTTCTGGCGCGACCTCGGCTACGCAGTCGGAGCGCTGGCGTCGGGGGTGATCGCCGACATTTTCGGCTTCGAGGCGGCGATCCTGGCGATCGCAGCGCTTACTGCGGGCTCAGGCGGTATCGCCGCAGCGCTGATGCGCAACCAAACCCGGTGACGCCCTCATGATCCTGTCGCAAATCGGGCCGGCCGCGAAGCGGCTACATTACGCCTGGATCATCGCCGCTGTCACCTTTGTCACCGTCGTGGTGACCGCCGGGGTGCGTGCGACGCCGGGCGTGCTGATCGTACCGCTCGAAGCGGAATTCCACTGGTCGCGGGCAACGATCTCCTTCGCCGTCAGCGTCAACCTGCTGCTCTATGGAGCGATCGGTCCGTTCGCCGCCGCAGTGATGGACCGTTTCGGGGCGCGGCGCACGATGATCCTGGCGCTTGCGGCGACCGCCGCCGCGGTGGCGCTGACCTCGCTGATGCACCAGCCGTGGCAGCTCGTGCTGCTGTGGGGTGTTG
>JBPYEF010000197.1:0-6533 GCA_051985875.1 Hyphomicrobiaceae bacterium | reverse complement strand
CGCACGATTGCCACGCATCGTCGGGCGCGCGCTTGTAGAGGATGCCGCCGGGACCCATACCCGCGTGCAGCAGCAGCCGGAGATCGAAGGGTTCGCCGGCCGCGAGCCGCGGGCCAAGCCAGTAATGCGGACTGCGTCCGGGGTCACTTGCAAGGATCACCGTCAGGCGCTGGGCGTGACCGCGCAGGCCGATCCAGAGCGGTGAGAGTTCGCCCGTGCGATGGGTGGCGAAGAGGGTCTGCATGGCGCCGGTTCCCGCTGCTGCCGCGCGACCGCGAAAGCGCAGCGCGATGCATTGCGCACGATCATCCGGGAATCCCAGCGTTGCGCGGCACTGGCCCAGCGGCAGCGGCATCCAGTCGCCGAGCGCAGGACCGGACAATGGCCAGCTCAGTCGCTCACGGACGCGACCGTCCTGGTCCAGGACCTGATAGCGGAGCCCTTCGCCATCGAGCGCCATCTGCACGCAATGCAGGTACTCGACGCCTTCGGGCATGCGGTGCTCGGTGCCGGCGCCCGCCGTGCAAACCTGCAGAACCCCGCGGTGCACCTGTACGTCGAAGGCGAGGATATGGCTGCAGAGGTAGGCTGCAACGCCGTGAGTGGCGAGCACATCCCAGAATTGACCGGCGACCTCCGGCACGATCTGGCGCTGACCGGGACCGGCATAGCCATTGACCGGGAACACCGGATGATGGCCGGCGACCAGCTTGTGGCGCGCATCGGCATGCGTGCGCAGCGTCGCGCGTAGCCAAGCGGTTTCCACGTAGCCTTCGCCGCCTAACTCGGCACACAGCGTATGCACGAAGACGATCAGCAAATCGCCACGGCGGATCCAGTATGCCAGACCCTCTTGTCCATTCGGACCGTTGCGCGGCAGCTGCAGCGTCTCGGCGAAGACCTGCGCGCTCATCGCGTCATAGGTCGTATGATTGCTGGTCGTGTGCCAGAGCGGCACCCTTTGCCTGTCGACCCAGCCCATCTCGGCATTGAGCCAGTGCAGCCACTGCGCCCGCAGCGCCTGCGGCTCCGGCGTCAACCCGGAAATCTCGTCGCCGGCGAAGACGAGGAACTGCGGCGCCGGCGCGAGCCGGCGCACGACAGCATTGGTGCGGGCAAAGGTCTGTTCGTGCCGGCCACCCGGCACACCCGAGCAGGCATCACCGTAAAGCACGAACTGGTGTCCTTCCCCGCGCGGCAGCAGCGCGGGGATCGGGGCCTGCAGGGTGCTCGGGGGCGATTGCGCCATCTCGGCAATGATAGCCCACGGCAACGCAGCTGGCGCGCCTTGCGCATTCGCGCAGCGGCCGTGAAGCGCCTCTGCGACGTTCGGCTAGCCGCTAGGGCTCGTCATCCCCGCCGTTGCCCGACCACCTGCGTATTGCACCTTTCCATCGGCGCGGCGGTTGTCATCCAGCGGTCCTTGGCGACGACGACGACGTAGCGCCGGCAACCGGACGCGGCACCGGCGACGAAATGCACCCGGAACACCGCGAGATCCGGCTTCCGCTCGCGCGGCCACACGTAGACCCCGCCGTCGGGCGTCTTGGCCAAGGCGGTCTCGATGGCGATGCCGGCGTTGCGATAGTCGGTCGGCGAAAGGCTGGCCAGCAGAACGTGCGACAGGCCGGGGTGCAGACCGACGGCGAGCGCGCGCTTCTGATAAGGGTCGTTGGCATCGACGGTCGGCGGTGGGAGCGGCTCGGGGGACGCGTCCTCCGCGCCGGTTGATGAGGTCGACAGCGCCGCCGATCTCGGCGCCGACGCGTCGGCGTCGTCGGCCACTGGGCGTTGCAGGTTTGAGGGCACCGCGACGGGAATGGCCGGGGGAACCACTGCGGGCGGCACCACCACCGGCGGCGAGGTCATCGGCGGGACCGGGTCAGAGAGCTTGCCCGTTCGCGCCGGCGCTTGCGCTTGCACCCAGTCCATTGCGGTGCGCAGCAGCGCGGCAGCAATCCCGAGCGGGTTTGCCGCGGTAGCGAGCTGCGCCCAGCCAATCCCCCCCACGATCAGCAGGAGCAAGAGGCCCTGCAGCACCGCCCTGCGGCGGCTGCGCAGCGGAGGACCGATCCGCTCGCTTGCCAGGAGCCCGGCATCGAAATAGTCCTCCTCCACATCGGGCCCATGGTACCGAGCTGCATGCCGGGCGGCTCTCATCGGGTCGAACCTCATGTCGGGTTCCCGCGCCCCCCTAGCGTCGTCAGATTACTGGCAAAATCAAGGCGAAGGCTACGTTTCGGCTCTCAGCGCGCTGACCGCGGGCATCTTCGCCCTTCTTGCCTGCGCGCGCTCGCCGTGGCCAGCACGGCTGCCGCGCTGCCGGGCAATGCGCGGCTTGCGGGGGCCGCGTGCGCGCATCGCCGATCATCAGTTAACTGATCACACGCGCCAATTGCCGCGTTTGCGGGTGGCGCGCAGGCAATCGCATGTACGGCGATTGCCTTGCAAAATGCATGTAAGCCGATCGCGTTTACGTGGATCGCAGGGGGCTCGCCGCTGCGAGATCGGTGCCCTTGGTCTCGGGGGTGGCGAGGATCGCGTAGATCGCGAGGACGGCATAGACCATCACCAGACCCCCAATGTACAGGTAGGCCTCGTGGATGCCGTAGGTGCGGAGGATGAATCCGGCGACGATCGGGATCAGGCCGCCGCCGTAAACCTGGGAGATCTGATAGGCACTGCTTGCACCCGAGGCGCGATAGCGGGTCGGGAAATTCTCCGTGTAGAAGGTCGGGATCGCGCCGTAGCCGAATCCGAACACGAAGCCGAAGCCGACGATCTCGGCGATCGTGGCGAGCAGGAAGCTCCGGGTGTTGACCAGGTAGAAATACGGGATTGCAAAGATCAGGAATACAATTGCCGCGATCAACAGGATGGTCCGACGATTGATGACGTCGGCGAGCAGCGAGCCCAGGATCATGAACGCCAGCATGAACGCGGCGGCGATCAGGCCGATAATCTCCGGCGTCGACCCGGTAAACCCGACCGCCTTCATGTAGCTGGTTCCGAATACAAAATAGAGAAAGAACGCGCCTCCGAACATCGCATTAACCAGCGACGTGCGCAGAATGACCAGCGGCATGTCGCGCCAGACCTGTATCGCCGGATATTCGAGGAGCGCGTTGCGTGCCCGGTGCTGCTCGAAGACGAAGCTGTCAATGGTCCTGGTACGAATGACAATGCCGACGATCGCCACGAGAAATCCCAGAAAGAACAGGATGCGCCAACCCCAGGCGATGAAGTCCTCGTGCGTCATCAGCGACTGCGTGACAATCACCGACCCGAAGCCCAGCAGCAGCCCGATCGGAATTGCAAACCCTACCCACGCCCCCCAGAATGCGCGATGCTTCGAATGCGCGGCCTGCTCGACGACCCAGGTCGAGGCGGTGCCGAATTCGGCGCCGAAGCTGATACCTTGCAGCAGGCGAAAGGCGATCAGCAGCGCCGCCGCGGCGGCGCCGATGCGGTCGTAGGAGGGCGTCAGTCCGATCAGCAGCGTGCTCACGCCCATCAAAACCAGCGCATAGACCAGAGCGTCCTTGCGCCCCCAGCGGTCGGCGAGATGGCCGAAGATCAAGGCTCCGACCGGACGAATGAGAATGCCGATCCCGTATACGCTGATCGCCGCCGCCACTGCGGCAAGGCCAGGCAGCTTGAAGAACAGGCCACCCCAAACGGTCGCCGCAATCACGCCGGTAACCAGAAAATCGTATTGCTCGATTATCGAACCGACGATGCTCGCCAGTGCAACCCGATAAATCTGCGCGTGCGACGGCGCGGCAGGTGCGTCGTTCATCGGCAAAGCCTTCAATGTGCTCACGTTCGGGAAACCTTCAATCAGGCGCAACAAAGCGGCGCCGCCGCCGATGCGCCGCCGTATCGGACCGCGATCCCGGCGCAGCCCATGCTCGGCCCGGGCGATGTCGGCAGCTACTGGGGCTGTGGCGATGTAATGCCGTGCCAACGCAGCGGGTTCCATCGCAAGCGTGCGTGGAGCGCGCCGCTGCCAGTCACCGGCCTTGCGCAACCCTCGCCGAACCGTTGCCCCAACGGCCCGATCCCCGGCGCCAAACCCGGCCCCAAACTGGCGTCGGCTATTCCGACGCCGGCAACGTCATCCTCCGCGAACTGAGGGCCTCGACACGAGCGTGTTGCAATGCGGCAAGACGCAACGCTTCACCGAAGCAGCCGGGCGGCCGGCGACCGCCGCCGGGAAACGGCAACAGGGGGCCCGCCAGCGGGCGGCGCGGGCGGCGCACACACGCCGCACGCGCACCGGCTGCAACGCCTCCTTGACTTGCGCGGCGATTTGCTTCAGCAATCCGCGGCGATGTTTAGGCGCAACGACACCCACCGACGACGCCACGCGGCCCGCAGGGCGCGCGCGCGATGACGCATGCTGCGTTGATCGGCGCGCCGCGCGTTTAGCGCGGCTTTTTTGTTTCTCGACCATCCCCCTTCGCACCAGGCGAACAGCGCACAAGCGAGCGCCGCATAGGTCGAGTTCCGCACAGGGGCGAGCAGCATGTCCCGCGACAGCAAGCGTATCGGTTGCATTCCCTGGGCTCGGCGCCGCACGCGACGACGAGGCTGAGCACATACCGCACCCTTCCAGCTTTGCGCAGCCATGCCTCGCTTACCGGAGACCGATCGATGAACACGCAAGTGCATGCGACCAACGTCCTGATGGACATCACACCACGGCCCGCTGCCGTTTTTGTCAGGGGCGAGGGCTCCTGGCTGTGGGATCACACGGGAAAGCGCTATCTCGATTTCGTCCAGGGATGGGCGGTGACCTGCCTCGGCCATGCGCCGGCGATCGTCGCAGACGCGCTTGCCGCGCAAGCCCGGCGCCTGATCACGCCAAGCCCTGCCTACTACAGCGATGTCAGCCTGCAGCTCGCTCGCCTGCTGACGCGGCTCAGCGGACTCGATCAAGTCTTCTTCGCCAATTCGGGCGCGGAGGCCAACGAGGGCGCGATCAAGCTTGCGCGCAAGTTCGGCGCCCGCCATCGCGGCGGCGCCTATCGTATTATTACGTTCGAGGGCGCCTTCCACGGTCGCACGCTCGCGACCATGTCGGCCTCGGGGAAGCGCGCATTCGAAGGCTTGTTCGAGCCGAAAGTTCCGGGCTTCGACAAGGCCCGCCTCAACGATCTGCCCTCCGTTGAGCGGCTGATCGGGCCAGAGACCGTCGCGGTGATGCTCGAGCCGATCCAGGGGGAGGCGGGCGTCGTACCCGCCGACGACCGATTCCTGGCCGACCTGCGCCGGATGACCGAGGCGCGCGGGCTACTGCTGATTGTCGATGAAATCCAAACCGGCATCGGGCGCACCGGGCGATTTTTGCACCTGGAGCACGCCGGCATCACGGCGGACATCGTGACCCTCGGCAAGGGGCTGGGCGGCGGCGTCCCGCTGGCCGCATTGATCGCCAGCGCGCGGGTGAGCTGCTTTGAGCACGGTGACCAGGGCGGAACGTTCAACGGCAATCCGCTGATGTGTGCCGCCGGAGTGGCGGTCGTCGCGCACGTATCCACCGCGCAATTCCTCGCCGCGGTCACGCACGCGGGCGGCTACCTGTCGGAACGGCTGACGGCATTGTCGCGCCGGCACGCACTCGGCGGCGTGCGGGGTCGCGGTCTGCTGCAGGCGCTCGACCTCAAGCAGCCGATCGGCGCGCAGCTGGTCACCGCGGCATTCGATGCCGGCCTGCTCATCAACGCGCCGCGCCCCGACACGCTGCGCTTCATGCCCTCGCTGACGGTCAAGGAGGCGGAGATCGACGCCATGGTCGAGATTCTGGATGCGGCGCTGCAAAAGCAGCGCAACGAGCATCGCGGGGAAAAAGCTCGCTAGCGCGCGCCGATCCGCGGCGGCCGTACCGCGCCTCGAGATTGCCGGCCGGCACGCTTCCCCTCATCGAGCGGTTGGCCGCCGCGCACCCGGGGGTTGTGCCATGCGCCTTTTTACATCCCCCGTCGCAGCCTTTGCGCATGGGGAGGCGCACACGGACAAGCCACGCGTCCGGACGCTGTCGCAGGCGCCGCGCACGCCTGCGGCCAGGCATCAGGCACGCTTTGCAATCAGGTCGATCTCGACGATGCCGCCTCGGGCCAAGTGCGTCACGCCAACCGTGGTGCGGGCGGGCAGGCGGCCGGCAGCAAAGTATGTCGCATAGATCGCGTTCATCGCCGCATAATCCCGCTCGAATTCCGTCAGGAATATGCGCACGCAAACTACGTTCGAGAAGTCGAGCCCCAGGCCGGTCAGAACGCGCCCGAGATTGTCCATCACCTTGCGCGTTTGCGCTTCGATGCCCTCGGGGAGGGGCCGCGCATCGTCCTCCGGGTCTGTGGCCAACTGTCCGGTAACGAATACCAGTCCGTCGGCCTCCACGGCATGGCTGTAGGGCGCGACCGGCTTCGGCGCATTGGGTAGCAAGTGAAAGATCGTTGCCATGTGCTCGGAGCCTCATCTGCTGGCGGTTCAACGACCCCGCTTCACCGGCGACAGCGTGCAGCGCGCTT
>JBPYEF010000196.1:0-5614 GCA_051985875.1 Hyphomicrobiaceae bacterium | reverse complement strand
GCCGATTTCGTCGGTGGCGCCGAAGCGGTTCTTGGAGGCGCGCAGGATGCGGAAGGGGTGGCCACGATCCCCCTCGAAGGAGAGCACCGTATCAACCATGTGCTCGATGACCTTGGGTCCGGCGATCTGCCCATCCTTGGTGATATGGCCGATCAACACGAGTGCGAAGCCGTCGCGTTTGGCAGCGCGCACCAGCTCCTGGGTGGCCGCGCGCACCTGGCTGACTGTGCCGGGCGCCGCCTCGAGCGCGTCCGCCCACAGGGTCTGCACCGAGTCGACGACGACCAGCTCCGGCGGCGCCCCCGCGGCAAGGGTGGCGAGGATGTTGCCGAGGTTGGTTTCGGCGGCGAGCGCAAGCGGCGCGCCGTGGAGGCCGAGCCGCTCGGCGCGCAGGCGCACCTGCTGGGTTGCTTCCTCGCCCGAGAAATAGATCGTGCGGCGGCCGGCGCCGGCGAACGCTGCGGCAAGCTGCAGCAGCAGGGTCGATTTGCCGATCCCCGGCTCGCCGGCGATCAGCGCGGCGGACCCCGGCACGATGCCCCCGCCGGTTACACGGTCGAGTTCCGCAATTCCGGTCGGCATGCGGGCCAGCGGGCGCGGCGCGGCCTCGCAAAGGCGTTCGAGCGCGACCAGCCGCCCCTTGGCGCCGCGGCCGATGCCGCTTCCCGGCGCCCCCGCAAGCGGCGTCTCCTCGAGCAGCGTATTCCAGGCGCCGCAAGCGGCGCACTTACCCGTCCAGCGCGGCGCGAGGCTACCGCAGCTCTGGCAGACGAATTGAGCCCTCTGCACCTTCCCCGCCAACGATCACCCCTCCGCGCCCTCATAGACGCGGTACACGCGCTGCCCGAGGCGCGAGAGCAGCTCATAGCCGATGGTGCCGGCGCGGTCGGTGAGGTCGTCGACGGTCACGCGATGCCCCATGACCTCGACCCAGGCGCCGCGCCGCGCGAGCTCGGACGGTACTCCTGTCACATCGACCGTGGTGAAGTCCATCGATACGCGGCCGACGATTGGCACCGGATAATCGCCGATATAGCCGACCGGCCCGGCCTCGCCGGTCGCCACGCTGAGGGCACGCAGGAAGCCGTCGGCGTAGCCACAGGCGATGGTGGCGATGCGCGAGGGACGCTGCACGCGGTAGGTTGCCCCATAGCCGACCGTCGCGCCGGGGTTCAGCTCGCGCACTTGCAAGATGCGCGCCGCGAGCCGGACCACGGGCCGCATCGGGTTGGGCTCGTGTTCGTGCGCTCGGCCGCCGTAGAGGGCGATCCCCGGCCGCACCAGGTCGAAGTGGTAGCGCGGCCCGAGGAAGGTGCCCCCCGAGTTGGCCAGGCTCGCCGGCGCCGGGGGCAGCTTTGCCCTGAGCAATTCGAAGCGCTCGCGCTGCGCCTCGTTCATCGGGCTCGACGGGTGGTCGGCGCAGGCCAAATGGCTCATCACCAGGGTGGTATCGAAGGCGGCGAGCAGGTTCGGGGCGTGCGCGAGGGCCTCGACCTCGACCTCGGGCATGCCCAAGCGGTTCATGCCGGTGTCGAGGTGCAGCGCCGCCGGTAGCCTGCGCCCGCGGGCGCGGCTGTAGGCCGCCCAGTCGCGCACCTCTGGCAGGCTCGACAGCACCGGGCGTAGATCGAACCCCGCATACTCGGCCTCCGCCCCCGTCAGCAGGCCGTCGAGCACATAGACGGTGGCCGCGGGCTCGACCTCGCGCACCGTACGGCCCTCCTTGACGGTGGCAACGAAGAAAGTGCTACAGCCCTCGTTGGAGAGCGCCCGCGTGATCTGTGGCAGCCCAAGGCCATAGGCGTCCGCCTTCACCACCCCTGCGCATTCCGCCCTGCCCGAGGCCTCGTTGAGGCGCGCCCAGTTGGCCCTGAGGGCGGCGAGGTCGACGCTGAGCACGGCGCGTGCCGAGAGCGGCACCGATGCCGGCGGCCGCACAACCCGAGCGCTCTTGGCCGCGCGCGCACTCACCCCCGCCGCTCCGGCAGGAACTCCTCGCGCGCGAGGTCGGAAAAGCGCGTCACGCTGCCGTCGAACTGCAGCGCCACGGTGCCGATTGGGCCGTGCCGCTGCTTGGAGATGATCATTTCGGCCTTGCCGCTGACGAGCTGCATCTTTGCCATCCAGTCTTGGAACTCGGCCGTTCCCTCCTGTGGCTTCAGCCGCTCAAGGTAATACTCCTCGCGGTAGACGAACAAGACGACGTCGGCGTCCTGCTCGATCGATCCGGATTCGCGCAAGTCCGCGAGCTGTGGCCGCTTATCCTCGCGATTCTCGACGGCGCGCGAAAGCTGCGACAATGCCAGCACGGGCACGTGGAGCTCCTTCGCCAGCGCCTTCAATCCGGTCGTGATCTCGGATACCTCCTGAACCCGGTTGTCCGCGCGGCGCGCGCTACCGGTCATCAGCTGCAGGTAGTCGACGATGATCAGTCCGAGCCCGTGCTGCCGCTTGAGCCGGCGAGCCCGCGCGGCGAGCTGGGCGATGGAAAGCCCGCCCGTTTGGTCGATGAACAGCGGGATTGCGGCCATCTCCTGGCTGGCGGTGACCAGCTGCTTGAACTCGGCCTCGCTGATCATGCCACGGCGAATCTTTTCGGAAGGAATGCCGGCCTGCTCGGAGAGAATGCGGGTAGCGAGCTGCTCGGCGGACATCTCGAGCGAAAAGAAGCCGACGACACCGCCGTCGTGGTTCACATCCTCCTGCGGTACATCGCGCCGGTTCGCGAGCGACTGGGAGCGCGCGCGCGACGTTGAAGGCGATGTTGGTCGCCAGTGAGGTCTTGCCCATCGACGGGCGCCCGGCAAGGATGACCAGGTCCGACGCCTGCAGCCCGCCGAGCTTGGCGTCGATTGCGGCAAAGCCGGTAGCAATGCCCGACAGGCCGCCCTCGCGCTGGTAGGCGCTGTTTGCCATCTCTACGGCATTGGTCAGCGCTGCATTGAAGTTCTGGAAGCCGTGCCCGTACTTGTCGATTTCGGCAAGCGCATAGAGCCTAGTCTCGGCCTCCGCGATCTGCTCCCGCGGTGGGAATTCGACCGGGCTATCGTAGGCGGCGTTGACCATGTCCTCGCCGATCAGGATCAGCTGCCGCCGGGTAGCGAGATCATGGATGGTGTGAGCGTATTCGCGGGCATTGATGATGGTCGCGGCGCTGGCGGCGAGCCGGCCAAGGTATTGCGGCACCGTCGTCGTCGCATCGATCGGCTCGAGATTCTCAAAGAAGGTCTTGAGGGTGATCGGGGTTGCCTGCTTGCCCGCGGCGATCAACCGCGAGGCCACCTCAAAGATGCGCTGGTGCAGGGGGTCGTAGAAATGCGCTGGCTCGAGGAAATCCGAGACGCGGTCGTGCGCCGTGTTGCTGACGAGGATGGCGCCGAGCAGCGCCTGCTCGGCCTCGATGTTGTGCGGTGCCGCGCGCAGCGGTGGCAGATCGGTCGAAGCGTCCGGTGACTGGCGGCGGTGCGTGTTTTGCATCATGCGCCTGCGCTAGGCAGATTCGCCCAAGCCGGCGATCGACGCCGTCCGTTATCCCACTTTTCCACAGCGGGTGGCGCAGCCTATTCGCCGGCCATGCGCGGTTCGGCGTCGAGCGCCTCTTGGCCGTGCAGGCGCAACTCGGCCTCGCTCATGTAATCGCGCGTGATCGGCAGAATGTCCACCCGCCGCTCGAGCTGCACCTGGAATACGACGAGGTTCTGAAAGCGAAATGCCGCCTCCGACGCGGCGAGGTAAAATTCCCACATGCGGCAGAACGTGTCGTCGATGATCGCCGCCGCGGTCTGCCAATTGGCGAGGAAGCGCTCGCGCCAAGCGCGCAGGGTCTGCGCGTAGTGCAGGCGCAAGATCTCGAGGTCGCTGATGATCAGCCCGGAGCGCTCGACCGCCGCGCTCAACTCCGACAGTGCCGGGATGTAGCCGCCGGGAAAGATGTACTTGGCGATGAACGGATTGGTCACGGTCGGCGGCTCGGAGCGGCCGATGGTGTGGATCAGGGCAATGCCGTCGTCGGCCAGCAGGTTGCGCACCTTGCGAAAGAACGTTCCGTAGTGGTTGACGCCGACGTGCTCGAACATGCCAACCGAGACGATGCGATCGAAGCGGCCCTCGACCTTGCGATAGTCCTGGAACTCGAAGTGCACGCAACTCGCCAGACCCTCCTTCAGGGCGCGCTCGCGGGAGATCTTCAGCTGTTCGCTGCTGAGCGTCACACCCGTGACATCGCAGTTGGCGGCCTTGGCGAGATAGAGGCCAAGCCCGCCCCAGCCGGAGCCGATGTCGAGCAGCCGCTGCCCGGGCTCGAGGGCAAGTTTTGCGGCGATGTGGCGCTTTTTCGCGAGCTGCGCCTCCTCGAGATCGCTGACGCCCGGGGCAAAGTAAGCGCAGGAATACTGCCGATCGCGGTCGAGGAAGAGGTCGTAAATGGCCCCGTTGATGTCGTAGTGGTGTGCCGCATTGCGCCGTGCGCGAAACGACGGATTGAACTGGTTCAGGCGGCGCATGAGATAGCGGGCGGCGACGAAGGCGTTGGTCCAGCCGGGCAGGCGGCGGTCGCCGATGTTGGACAGCAGCAGCGCGAGGAGATCGTAGATACGCCCCTCCTCCATGACGAGCCGCTCCTGCATGTACGCCTCCCCCAAGGCGAGCTGCGGATCGTAGACGAGCTGGCGTTCAACCGTTTTGTCGGTGAGGCGGAATGCAACCGGCCGCCCGCTGCCATCGCCGTAGCGATGTACGTTTCCCAGCGCATCGGTGAGCAGCAAAGCGCCGCGCCGAACGATGCGGGCGAGCAGGACGTCGAGCAGTGCAAACATGACGCGGTACCCGTCGCGAGCCTTCTGCCTCCCTGATCGGACGCACACGCAGCAGGCATTATACGACGGGCGGGCGACAATGCCATGGGCAAGCGCGGCACGGGCACGCGCGAGACGGGAATCTGCTTGCGCATGCAACACGGTGCTGCGCGCGGGGCGCGGCGGCGCAACAGGATTGCTTCCGGGGTCGGGATTGCGCGCAACGGGCAGCGCGCCGATCGTCACGCGCTGCCGCAGTTTGGCCACAGCGGACCGCAGACGCTAGCCTTGCGCGTCGCGCTCCTCCGCCTCGCCACGCTGGCGCGCCAGTGCGTCCTCTTCAAACAGCGCCTCGGGGTTGAAGGTTTCGAGCACCACGCCCTCTTCCTTGACCACGGTCACGTCTTCTCCGCGTGCCTGCCGTTCTGCCTCGTCTTCGGAGCGGGCGACGTTGAGCAGCACCTCGACGATCACTTCCGGGTGCAGCGCGACGCGCACGTGCTGCATCCCGAGCGTCTTGATCGGCCGGTCGAGAACCACCTGGCGACGATCGATGCTGAAGCCACCGCCGCTCACGACGTCGGCGATGTCGCGCGTGGTTACCGAGCCATAGAGCTGGCCGGTGTCGCCCGCCTGCCGGATGGCGACGAAACTCTGTCCACCGAGCTTGCTGGCGACGGCCTCGGCTTCTTTCTTGAGCTCGAGGTTGCGGGCCTCGAGCTGCCCCCGATCTTTCTCGAAGCGCGCGAGGTTTTCCGGCGTCGCCCGCAGCGCTTTCTTCTGTGGCAAGAGGAAATTGCGGGCAAACCCGTTCTTGACGG
>JBPYEF010000195.1:0-5148 GCA_051985875.1 Hyphomicrobiaceae bacterium | reverse complement strand
GGCACGCACGGGGGGCAGGGAACAGCGATGCAGAACCGATTCACCCAGTACATCTTGCTGGCGACGCCACAAGGCGCAGGATCGAGTTCGAGATCGTCGGCGACTATCTGTCCTACGATCCGTACGGCATCATGTTTCGCAAGGGGGATGCGCCGCTTGCGGCGGCGGTCGCGCGCACCTTTCGAGAATTGGCCAGCAATCGCGATCTGCTGCCCCTATACGACAAATGGTTCATGAGCCGGTTGCCTTCGCTCGAGAGGCTCAACGTTCCGCGGCGCAGCTCGAGGACAGCTTCAAGGCGCTGGACGCGAGCCGCGCCGGCGGCAACTAGCTCGCCGGCGGGTTGGGCGCGGACGGCCGCGCCACAGTGTCGATAACGCCAACGGCAGCGTGCCCGGCTCGGTCGCGCTCCAGCACGCAAACGATGAAAATCGGCGATCCAACGGGCGATGCATCTTTGCGATGCCAATGCACGGTACGGAAAGGGTGATGCGCCCCTCACCGCAGAAGGGAGGATGCCCCGACCAGCGCGGGCCAGGGATGCAGCACGACGTAGGTCGGAACCGCCGCCAGGTACGGAGCGAGCCGGCCTTTCGACAGAAACCTGGCGCGAAAATTCGATTGGCTGAAGTAGTCGCCGAGCTTGGGAACAATTCCCCCGGCAATGTACACGCCGCCGCGTGCGCCAAGCGTCAGCGCGAGGTTGCCCGCAACGCCGCCGAGCATGTCGCAGAACATCGCCTTTGCCTCATGCGCGTGCGGGTCTTCTGCGGCGATGCGCGGGTCGGTTATCTGTGCCGCCGTCAAGGCCGCCGCCCGCGAACCGGCTAGCTCGCAAAGGGCGTTGTACAGGTTGACGAGGCCCGGACCGGACAGCACGCGCTCGGCCGAAACGTGGGGAAAGCGTGCGCGCACGATGCTTAGCACGGCGTCTTCCCGCGCGTTTTCGGCGGCCATGGTCACGTGGCCACCCTCGCTCTGCAGGGGCACGTAGCCGTCGGCGGACGCCACCAGGGCGCTCACGCCAAGGCCGGTTCCCGGGCCAATGAGCGCGATGGGAGCCCCGGGCACCGCAGTGCCGCTGCCGATCTGACGCCGATCGCGGCCGTCAAGGTGAGGAATGGCGAGGGCACAGGCGACGAAATCGTTGATCAGCTGCAGGCGCTGCACCCCGAGCTGCTGCTGCAAGGAGGCGATGGAAAAACTCCAGGGGCTGTTGGTGAAGGCGACGTGGTCGTCGGTGATCGGTGAGGCGACGGCGAGAATGGCTTGCTGCGGAGCGGCCGCGCGTTGCTCGCTCGCCAAGTATGCGGCAATCGCCTCGCCGATCGTCGCGTACGCGTCGGTGTGCAGCACGCGTGGCGCGGTGAAGCGATTGGGCCGCTCCGCAAGCGCAAACCGCGCGTTGCTGCCGCCGATGTCGCCGATGAGGCCGAGGGCAACCATGGTGCGTCAACGTTGACCCGATTGTAGCGCAGAAACATGGCAGACCCCCCACTTTCCGGAGGCAGAAAGCGCGGCGCCTCCGAGGATGAGGGTTGCGCACCACGCGCCCGCAGACAAGGTTCTGGCATACGTGGCATCGCCGAAGCGCCGGCGCTCGGCGGTGAGGTGTAACGCTCACGATCGACAGCGATGACGGCGAAGCCGTGAGCGAGGTGACCACGACAAAACGGTTCTCGTCGTGGCGGCCGGTCGCCGACCTTCGATCACCGCTGCAGCAACGCGCCAACCAGCACGAAACGGAAGTCGGTGCCGCGTGAGCGGCGCCGGCCGCGGCGCGGGCGTCTGGCTGCCCTCGCGCACCGCGGCGATGCTTTTGTCCGCCGCGTGCATCCGCGTGGCGGCGCCGTGCGGTCGCCGCGACCGTCGTGAAATCGAGCGCGCAATCGCCGCGCGTTCGCACCAGGGGACGCCCGTGAATCCGGCGTCACCGAAGGATCATGCCCGTCAGCATGTAGGCCTGGAGCATCACCAGGCAGCCGACGAGGCAGGCAAGCGCGATCGAATGCCAGAACACGAAACGCAGGATCGATCCCTCGTGTCCGAACCAATTGGTGGCCGTGGAGGCGACGACGATCGATTGCGCGTCGATCATCTTGCCCATGACGCCGCCCGAGGAATTGGCCGCCGACATCAACACCGGCGAGAGGCCGAGCTGTTCTGAGGTGATCCTCTGCAGGTTCCCGAACAGCACATTGGAGGCGGTATCGGAGCCCGTGAGCGCCACGCCGAGCCAGCCGAGCAGGGTTCCGAAGAACGGATACAGTATCCCGGTGCCGGCAAACGCCAATCCGAGCGTTGCGTCGATTCCCGAATAGCGCGTGAGGGTGCCGATCGCCAGCATCGCCGCGATGGTGACGAGGGAAGCGAGCGTGACCCGAATGGTCTTCGCATAGGCGACGACCAGGCGGATCGGCCCGAAGCCCATCAGAATACCGGATATGATCGCTGCTATGAGCATCCCCGAGCCCGTGTAGGTGAGCCACGTAAATGCGAACACGGCGGGTTCGGGTGTCGGCTTGGCGGCGACCGGAGGCACCTTGTGGACCAGATTGTGCAGCTCGGGCACCACGTAGTTCAAGGTCGCGTACGGGTTGACGTTCGTCTTGAACCAGCTCGTTCCCCATAGCAGCAGTACGGCGCAGACGATGATCCACGGCAGCAGCGAGAGCCAGACTTCGCCCGTGCTCGGCGGCTTGCTGCGCAACGCCGCCGGCGCTGGCATGCTGGCGGCCGAATCGTCGTGGCTGCGCAACGCCGGTGACGTCCAGATTTTTGCCGGATGCCAGACCTTGAGGAACAGAATGAGACAGGCCATGGAAATGAGCGACGCGCCGATATCGACGATCCACGGGTTGATGAAGTTGGAGATCAGGAATTGCGGCACCGCGAAGCTAACTCCCGTCACCAGGACCGCGGGCCAGACTTGCAGCATGCCGCGGAAGCCGGCAAACACCCAGATCAGCCAGAAGGGCACAATCAAGGAAAAGAACGGCAGCTGGCGCCCGACCATCGCACCGAGAATAGTCGGGTCCAATCCAGTGACGCTTGCGAGCCCTGCGATCGGCGTGCCGAGCGCGCCAAACGCGACGGGTGCCGTGTTGGCGATCAGCGACAGGCCTGATGCTGCGAGCGGGGAGAAGCCTAGGCCGATGAGAATGGCGCCGGTGACGGCGACTGGCGTGCCGAAGCCCGATGCCCCTTCAAAGAATGCCCCGAAGGAAAAGGCGATCAGCAGCAGCTGCAGGCGGCGGTCGGCGGTGACGCCGCCGATGGTCACCTGCAGGGTCTCGAACACGCCCCGTTCCACCGTCAAGCGGTAGAGGAAGAGCACGTTGAGGATGATCCAGCCAATTGGAAAGAAGCCGGTCACTGCGCCAAGGATGACCGCGCGGATGGCGAGATTTGGCGGCATGGTGAAGGCAAATACGGCCACGCCGATGGCGACCAGCAGGGCGATGATTGCCGCCACCGGTGCCTTGACCTTGTTCGAGGCGATCAGCGCGAGCAGCGTGACCACGGGCAGCGCGGCGGCGGCGGTGGACAGCACCGCGTTATTGAACGGGTCGTAGACCTGATTCCACATGAGCGAGTTTCCCCCATCAGGCGCGGGCCCTTGTAATGCCGGCCGCGTGTGCCGCCGACAGCGAAGCACGGCCCTCATAGGTTGTCGACAGGAAACAGTCGGGCGAGAACGCCGCGAAAGCCCGCTTGCCGCTGGCTACGTGCGGGCATGCGTCGCGCGTGGCCTTTGCGTCACTCCCCAAGCCACGGCTTCGCCCGTCGGCCTCTCAGCTTGCAGCGCCCAAGCGTGGCCGTAGCGGCGCGTCGAGACGATCAGCCTGCTGCCGACCAAGCGCATGGAGGGCGGCGGCCGGTGGGCGACAACCGCAGGGGCGGTGCGCAGCATCCAACGTTTCGGGCGTCGCGTCAGAGCATATCCGGCCCGCGCCGACAATTGCCAGGGGTGAGCCGATCGCGCACACTGATCGCGGATGCACACACGCGGGAGGCGGCAGATGGCGTTCAAGGTGATCAGCAGCAGCTTCAAGGACGGCGATTATCTCGGTGCCGATCACATCCTTTCGGCCGATTACGGGTTCGGCTGCTCCGGCGGCAACCGGTCGCCGCATTTGGCCTGGTCCGGCGCACCGGCTGGCACCAAGAGCTTTGCGCTCACCTGCTTTGATCCCGACGCCCCGACCGGCAGCGGCTTCTGGCACTGGCTCGTCGTCAACATTCCCCCCAACGTAAGCGAGCTGGCCGCGGACGCGGGCAATCGCAACGGCCTGCAACTACCAAAGGGCGCCTTGCAGACGCGCACGGATTTCGGTGCCCCTGGGTACGGCGGGCCGTGTCCGCCGGCGGGGGACCATCCGCACAGGTACTTCTTCACGGTGTTCGCAGTCGGCGGCGATCTGGCGGTCCAGGCGGATACGTCGGCTGCGATCGTCGGCTTCCAGCTCAACTTCAACACGCTGGCCAAGGCAGCGATCGTCGGCCTCTACCGGCGTTGAGACGGGACGCGCCGGGGATCGGCGGAGCGCTATGGCGTGCGCGGCGACCGCCGGCAGACGAGGGCCTGGCGTTCGCCTTTGCTGCGTGCGCGCCCTCGTGCTCGGGCCGGATCCGACAGCGCTCCCGCCGCGCAGGCGGTCACGTTCGCTTGCCCGATCTGGCATCGAAGCGCAGGCGTGCCTGCGCGATCTTCTGTCGGTTTTTCAGCGCCCAGGATCCGAGCCCGTCGACAGGCACGAGCAGCGAGCGGCCGAGCTCCGTCAGTGCGTACTCGACGCGCGGTGGAACCGTCGCGTACGCCGTGCGCGCTACCAGGCCATCGCGCTCGAGACAGCGCAGCGTCAATGTCAGCATGCGCTGGGAAATGCTCGCGATCGAACGCTTGAGCTCGTTGAAGCGCTTGGGTCCTCCCCCGAGGGTGACGATCACCAGTACCGTCCACTTGTCGCCCACCCGGTCCAGCACCTCGCTGACCGCCTTGCACTCCTCGGGCACATGCAGGGTACTCGGTAACATCGCTGTGCGTTCTTGTGCGCGTCTGTCGGGCATCTATCTAGCCTCAGCAGCGGATGATAGCACGGTAACGGGCGGGAACTGCCACGCCTCGGCGGCGAGGTGCGAACCGGA
>JBPYEF010000194.1:0-4507 GCA_051985875.1 Hyphomicrobiaceae bacterium | reverse complement strand
CCCACGGTGCAGGTGGGCGACCCGTTCGCCGAAAAGCTCCTCCTCGAAGCTTGCTTGGAACTCATGGCAGAGGACGCCATCCTCGCCATTCAAGACATGGGTGCGGCGGGCCTGACATCGTCCACGGCCGAAATGGCGGACAAGGGCGGGGTCGGGATTGCGCTCACACTCGATCATGTGCCGCAGCGCGAGCCGGCGATGACCGCCTATGAGATGATGCTGTCCGAGAGTCAGGAGCGCATGCTGATGATTCTGAAGCCCGGCCGTGAGGCCGCGGCGGAGGCAATCTTCCGCAAGTGGGGACTGGACTTCGCGGTGATCGGCACCACCACCGACACCGGACGGCTGCTCGTCACGCATCGGGGCAAAGTCGAGGCGGATTTGCCGGTCGCGCTGCTCGCGCACTCGGCGCCGCTCTATGAGCGCCCTTGGATCCCCGTAGTCCCGCCCAAGGTCATCCTCGGCGAATGGGTACCGGCCCCGAATGCGATGCTCGACGCGCTCAAGGCGATGATGGGATCGGCACACCTGTGCTCCCGCCGCTGGATCTGGGAGCAGTACGACCACACGGTCATGGCCGATACCATCAAGCGCCCGGGCGGCGATGCGGCGGTGGTGCGCGTGCACGGGACGCGCAAGGGCATCGCCATGACCTGCGACGTGACGCCCCGTTACGTGGCCGCCGACCCGGTGATGGGCACCAAACAAGCGGTCGCCGAGACCTGGCGCAATCTGACAGCGGTCGGCGCCGATCCGATCGCGATCACCGACAACATGAACTTCGGCAATCCGCAGCGACCGGAGGTCATGGGTCAGTTCGTTGGAGCCATTAAGGGCATGAAGGAGGCTTGCGAGGCGCTCAAGTACCCTGTCGTGTCGGGCAACGTCTCGCTCTACAACGAAACCAACGGCGTCGCCATTCCGCCGACACCGGCGATCGGAGGCATCGGCCTGGTACCGGACATCGCGCGCACCGCCGATCTTGCGCTGCGGGGCGAGGGCAACCTGCTGGTGGCGATCGGTCGCGAGGCCGGTCACCTCGGCCAGTCTCTCTATCAGCTGGTGCATACGGGCAAGACCGAGGGGGCTCCGCCACCCGTCGATCTCGCCGAGGAAATCAAGGCGGGCAGCCTGGTGAAAAGCCTCATTCGTGAGGGCAAGGTCGAGGCTGTGCACGATGTCAGCGACGGTGGAATGCTCGTGGCCATCGCCGAAATGGCGCTGGCCGGCGGCATCGGGGTGCAGCTGTTTCCCTACGAAGGCAAGCTGCCGCCGCACGCGGCCTGGTTCGGCGAAGATCAGGGGCGCTACGTGTTGGAAACGGCGCCGAGCCTGGCCGAGGAGATCATCGAACGGGCGCGGCTGCTGGCGCTGCCGGCGCGGGTCGTAGCCCGGGTTGGCGGCGAGGAGCTTGCGCTCCGGGGCGAGGAGAGCTTGTCCCTGAGCGCGCTGCGCGCCGTGCACGAGGGCTGGCTACCTGCACTGATGGGCGACTAACCTCGGTCGCCAGGGTGCGGCCCGGTGCATTCCTGCGATGGTCGGTTCCGCCCTGCCAGGCGCTTGGCAAGGTTCTGACTGGCCACTTTCTGCTCGGCAAACTTTCTGGCCTGACCCCTGGCCATGACCCCTGGCCTGGCAACCCCAGGCGTTGGCAAGCTCAGGCCTGGCAATCTCTGGCCTGGCAACCTCTGGCCTGGCAACCTCTGGCCTGGCAAGCTCAGGCCTGGCAATCTCTGGCCTGGCAATCTCTGGCCTGGCAACCTCTGACCTGGCAAGCTCTGGTCTGGCGGGCTTCGGTCTGGCAGGTTCTGGGGTGCGGTCCGCGATCTGGCGGCCGCATGACTGCCCAGCTGCCCGGGCCGTGGCAAGCAAGGTCAGGCAGTTCTAGCCGGCGGCGAGGAGCGAAGGACACCGATACCGACATGCCCATGGATGCCAAGGAAATCGAACGGCTGATCAAAGCGCAGTTTCCCGGAGCGGTGGTGGCGATCAGGGATCTCGCCGGGGACGGCGATCACTATGCCGCGCACGTCATCGCCAAGGAGTTTGCGGGCAAGAGCCGCGTTCAGCAGCACAAGATGGTCTACGATGCGCTGCAGGGGCGGATGGGGGGCACGCTGCATGCGCTGGCGCTGACAACGGCGGTTCCCGAAGATTGACTTTTGCCGGCGCCCGCCCACATGCTGCGCAAGGTGCAAGCGACGCGGGATCCGCGAATCGGACCCTCCTGTAGCTTCCGCTTGAGCCGATGGCGAAAGGAGATCTGATGACCGAGCAAGCTGTTCAAGACTGGATCCGCAAGGCCGTCGCCGGCAGCGACGTCGTGCTGTTCATGAAGGGCACGAAGGATTTTCCCCAATGCGGGTTCTCCTCCCAGGTCGCGCAGATCCTCGCGCACATGGGGGTCAGCTACCGCGACATCAACGTGCTCGAAGATATGGGTATTCGCGAGGGCATTAAGAGCTTCTCGCAGTGGCCGACGATCCCGCAGCTGTACGTCAAGGGTGAGTTCGTTGGCGGGTGCGATATCGTGCGCGAGATGTTCCAGGCCGGGGAACTCGGCCCGCTGTTCGATGCCAAGGGCATCAAGCACAACGCCGCGAAAATGACCGCCTGAGTCCACCACCATCCCGTTTGCGCATCCGCGCGGCCGGCGACATATTCCGGCCGCGTCCCGCGCTAGGATGGGCTTAGCCCTTCGGGATGGATGCGCGGGGATCATGACGCTCGGCGGTCGACGCTTCCTGTTGAGCCTCGCTATCGTGGCGGCCAGCGTCTGCCTAGCGCTGGGCATCAGCCTGCCGATCATCAAGCTCACCAAGTTCTTCTTTTTTACCTACGAGCACTCCCTGATCTCGACGGTCAACGCCTTGATCCGGTCCGGGCAACTTTTCCTTGGCATCGTCGTCCTACTCTTTTCGATCGTCTTGCCGATTACCAAGCTGCTCTATCTGTTGCTCCTCTCGACGCTGCCGCAACGCGAGCTCAGGCGCCTGTCGCGTCAGCTGCGGGCGCTCGAGTGGCTCGGCAAGTGGTCGATGCACGATGTGCTCGTGCTGTCGCTGTCGATCTTCTTCATCAAGAGCCAGGGCGTGTACGACGCCAAAAGCCTCAACGGCGTCTACTTCTTTACCGCGGCGGTACTGTTCATGATCCTCGCCTATGCCTGGCTGCGGAGCGATGCCGGGGCGGCAGAGGTTGTCGCCAGGCCGGTGCCGTTGCGCGGCCCGTCGACGCTGCGCAACTTCCTCTTTAGCTTCATGATCATCCTTGCGACCGTGTTCTTCGCGCTCGGCGTCATGTTGCCGGCGATCCGTTTCACGACGGTCTTCGTGTGGACCAACCAGCATTCGGTCGCCACCATTATCTGGGCGCTGTATACGAACGGTGAGTATTTCCTCTGCTTCGTGATCATGATGTTTTCGATCGTGTTCCCATTCATGAAGCTGTTCTACCTCTTGACCCTGGTCACGTCGCCCGACCTGCCGCAGGAGTTCCGCGCCAAATCGATCTCGGCCATGGAATGGCTCGGACGATATTCCATGACCGATGTGATGGTATTGGCACTGATGATCTTCTACATCAATGCATCCGGATACACCGAAGCGTCGGTGCTGCCCGGCATTTACTTCTTCGCGGCATCGGCGCTGATGACGATGTTCGGCTATGGCTGGGCGAACCAGGCGCCCGGCGCCGGCGCACCCAAGCCGGTGAGCCTGCAGCAACGGCTGGCCGAGATCGCGCCGCCCCCGCCCAAGCGCGCGTCCTTACGTTAACCGCAACGCCGTTTCCGGGGAAAGTGCCGATCGCCGCAAACCAGCCGTGCCGCGTTCAGCGCGCGTTGCCGCAGAAACGCTGGATGCGCCGGCACGCCTCCTCCAGCGCCACCGTCGAGGCGGCATAGGAAATGCGAAAGAACGGGCTCATGAAGAACGCCGCGCCGTGCACGCACGCGACCCCCTCCTCCTCCAGCAGCGCCGCGACGAATGCCTCGTCGCTGCTGATCCTGCTGCCGTTGGCCGAGGTCTTCCCGATCATGCCCTCGCAGGAGGGATAGACGTAGAACGCGCCCTCGGGTGTTGCGCATTTAATGCCATTCGCCTGGTTCAGCATCGACACGACCAGATCGCGCCGCTCCTTGAAGGTGCGCGCGTTGCGCGCAATGAATTCCTGCGGTCCGTTGAGCGCCTCGACAGCGGCCCACTGCGCGATCGAGGAGGGATTGGACGTCGACTGCGACTGCAGCTTGCACATCGCCTTGATGAGCGGTTCGGGGCCGGCCCCGTAGCCCATGCGCCAGCCGGTCATGCAGTAGGTCTTCGACAGCCCGTTCATCGTCAACGTGCGCTCGTAGAGCTCGGGCGCGACCTGGGCGGGAGTGTAGAATTTCAGGCCGTCGTAGATCAGGTGCTCGTACATGTCGTCGGTGAGCACCCAGACATGTCTGTTCTTCGGCCGCGTCAGCACCTCCGTCAGACCGAGCAATTGCTCGCGCGTGTAGGCGGCG
>JBPYEF010000193.1:0-11072 GCA_051985875.1 Hyphomicrobiaceae bacterium | reverse complement strand
TTGCCCGGCCCGAAGTAGGCGCAGTGTGGGATCAGCTCGACGGCGTACGCCTCGGCGGCGGCGATGATCTTGCGCATTTCCGTGATGCCGCCAACCTTGGTGACGCTTGGCTGGGCGATGTCGATCGCGCCGTTGCGAAACATGGCGCAGAATTCGTGCAGGGAAGCGGCATTTTCGCCGGCAGCGATGCGGGTTGCTCCACGGCGCACCGCGGCGAGCCCCGCATGGTCTTCGGGCGGCCAGACCGGTTCCTCGAGCCATGCGAGCCCGTAGGGCCGGTAGGCGCGCTCCATGGCGATCGCCTCGGCCACCGTCCAGGGACAGTTGACGTCGTTCATCAGGGCAATGCCGCTGCCAATGGCTTCCCGGGCCGCGGCGACGGCGGCGAGGGAATGCTCGTGCAGCTTGATGTGCTTGAAGCCGCGGGCGACCATTTGAGCGCAGATCTTGGCCACCGTGCCCGGCGTTGCATAGCGCATCAGGCTGGCGTAGGCACGAACCTCCGTGCGCTCGCTGCCCCCGAGCAGGGCGTACAGGGGAAGCCCGGCACGCTTGCCGGCGATGTCCCACAGCGCGATGTCGATGGCCGCGTGCGCACAGCGGACCGGACCATT
Organism: Hyphomicrobiaceae bacterium; assembly: GCA_051985875.1. Lineage (GTDB taxonomy): Bacteria > Pseudomonadota > Alphaproteobacteria > Rhizobiales > Hyphomicrobiaceae > AWTP1-13. The sequence goes on along the minus strand of JBPYEF010000193.1, from coordinate 10,458 downwards.
GCGCCCGAAGATGTGCAGCGCCTGCGCGGCCTGGCGATGCAGCGCATTGATGTGCGTCGCATCCTTGCCGAGGAAGAAGGGCCCGACCAGGGTCTCGAGCGCCGCCTTGGTGGCGGGGATGCTGCCGTGCCCAAACCCCTCGCCCCAGCCGGTGATCCCGGCGTCGGTTGCGACCTCGACCAACAGGTGGTCCATGCTCGGAAAGCGCAGGCCGGCGAACTCCTCCGCTTCCGCCCCCATGTCGAAGGGAATGCGCACGTAGTGGGTGCGTATCGCGCTAATCTTCATCTCGACCCACCTCCGCTGCCGCGCTTGCCGTGCTGAGCGCATGCCCACGCGCTGCCGACCGAGGGTGCGCCTTTCCTGCGCCCGACAGTCCTGCACAAGGCAATGCTGCGCCGGAAACTCCTGCACAAGACAACCCTGCGCCGGACAATCCCGCGGACAATCCAGGCGAGGACGATACTGCGTTGGACAATCCCGACCCGGACAATGCCGGCCGAATAGCCGGCCCCGGCCATTGTTTCGCGCCGCTGGAGTAAGCGGCCATCAGGCGCTGGCGCAGGCGATGGCATCGCCGATGGCGGCGATGCGGATCGGCAGTGCTTCGAAACGTATGCGCAGCGGCCGCACCGCATCGTTGATGGCGTTCGCCAATGCCGCCGGCGCGCCGAGATAGCCCGACTCCCCGGAGCCCTTCTGCCCGAACACGGTGTGCGGCGACGGCGTGACGTGCTGCACGATCTCAACCTGCGGCACCTCGTGCGCGGACGGTAGCAGGTAATCCATGAACGTCTGACTGATCGGCTGGCCCTGACCATCGAAGGCGTGCTCCTCAAGCAGGGCGGCGCCGATGCCGTGGGCGATGCCGCCGAGCGTCATGCCGCGAACGATGTCCGGATTGATCACCGTGCCGCAGTCGTGACCGACGACATAGCGGTGAATCTTCAAGGTGCCGAGCTCGCGGTCGATCGAGAGCAGCACGACATGGAACTCGAAGGAGAAGCAGGGATACATGTGGATGCGGCCGTCGGCGGTCGGCAGGGCACCGCCCGTCGGCACCTGCATCACGTGCATGGCAACAAGCCCAGGCTCGGTTTGCGGCGGCAGCAGGTGATAGTGACGGTGCGCGATTTCGACCAGCTCCAGCCATTCAACCGCGCGCCCGGAGACACGATCCTCGACCCCGCCATTGCGGTAGTGAAGGTCCGCGGCGGCGACGCCGAGGCGATGGGCGGCAAGCAGCACGAGTTGGCGGCGCAGCTTGTGGGCAGCGTGGTAGACGGCGCCGCCCAGCATGATCGCCATGCGACTGCCAACCGGGCTGCTGCCGGGCAAGCTTTCGAGCGAGGTTGCACGCACGACGCGAATGCGATCCGGATCGCACTCCAACACCTCGCCGGCGGCGGTCGCGGCCAGCGTCTCATGCCCCTGCCCAGCGGAGGCGGTGTGGATGGTGAGCGTGATCCCACCCAGCGCATCGACCGTGATGCGGCACGATTCCATCCACGTCGTCGTCGTGTTCTTGGGGTTGAGCAGGGGTTCGAATGCGGAGTTGGCCCCGCTCGGCTCGAGGCAGCTGGCGATGCCGATGCCGGCAAGCGCGCCGGCGGCGCGCAGCCGAGCACGCTCGGCGAGCAGGTTGCTCCAGCCGACGTGATCGAGGGTTTTGGCGACCACCGCATGGTAATCGCCGCTGTCGTAGGTCGTACCGCTCGGGATCAAATACGGGAACTGGTCGCGGTCGATGAAATTGCGGCGCCGAACCTCGAGGCCATCGAGGTGCAGCGCCTCGGCGACGCGCTCAATTCCCGTCTCGATCGCGTAGTTGGTCGGGGCCTGGCCGAAACCGCGTACCGCCTCCTGAGGGGTCTTGTTGCTGGTCACGGCAATGGCCTGGTAGGCGACCGCGCCGATGCGGTAGGGGCCGACGATCGCCCCGACCGGTTTGCCGAGCTGGAGGGGCGCGCGACCGGTGTAGGCCCCGACGTTGTCGATGGCGCGCATGCGCATGGCATGGATCGCGCCGCGATCGTCGAACGCCAGCGCCACGTCGAACAGGCGCTCCGGGCCGTGCATGTCGCCGCCGCTCATGTTCTGCAGGCGATCCTCGATGAGCTTGACTGGACACCCGAGCCGCCGCGAGAGGTAGCCGACGAGAACCGTGTGTTTGATGCCGCGCTTGACCCCGTAACTGCCGCCGACGTCCACGTCCTGGTGTACGCGAACTGCGTTCAACGGCAGGCGCAGCGCGCGCGCGATCTGATCGGCGAAGCGCGGCATCTGGATCGATGCCCACACATCCAGCAGCTCGCGCCAGGGATCCCAGTGCGCCACCACGGCGAAGGTTTCGATCGGCACGGTGGAGCTGCGTCCCCACCGCACGCGATAGGAGAGGGAATGCGGTGCCGAGGCGAATGCCGCATCGACATCCCCCCACACGAAGCTCCGGTCCAGCAGCACGTTCGAGCCGTGCTCGGGGTGCACCGGCACGCTGGCCGGCTGGTAGGCCTCCTCCGCATCGAGCACCGGGGCAAGCGGCTCATACGCGACGTGCACTTTTTCGCTGGCGTCCTCGGCCAGCGCGCGCGTATCGGCGACGATCGCCGCCACCCATTCCCCGGCGTAGCGCGCCCGCTCCACGGCGAGGGGATAGCGTTTGACCGCGGGAGCATCGACGCCGATATACAGAGCCTCGGTGGCGGCCGCCAGCTCCCGCCCATCGACGACGGCGTGCACGCCCGGCATCTTCAGCGCCTCGGCGGCATTGACCGTCACGATACGCGCGCTCGCGTGCGGACAGACCAGTACGGTTGCGTGCTTGGTGCCGGGAAGCGATACGTCGGCCGCGAACAGCGCCCCTCCGCTGACGAAGCGCCGATCCTCGCGCACACGGCGTTTGCGCGAAACGAAGCGGAAAGTCGTGGCCGCGCCGCCCATCAACCACCCACCTCGCGAGCGGCGGAGCGCAAGCGTGCGGCCGCCAAGGCAATCGCCTCGATGATTTGCGCATAGCCCGTGCAGCGGCAGAGGTTGCCGCCGATCGCGGCGACGATATCGGCATGCGTCGGGTGCGGTTTCTCGGCCAGCAGGGCATGGCCGACGAGGACCATGCCCGGCGTGCAGTAGCCGCACTGCAGCCCGTGCGCCTCGCAGAATGCCTCCTGCACCGCGCTCAGAACACCGGGCACCGGGCTGACACCTTCGATGGTAGTGATGGCGTGGCCGTCGGACTGCACGGCAAGCATCAGGCAGGAGCGCACGGGCTTGCCGTCGGCGAGCACGGTGCACGCCCCGCACACGCCGTGCTCGCACCCGGCGTGCGTGCCCTTCAAACCCAAGTCGTCACGCAGGCAGTCGAGCAGCGTGCGGCGCGGCTCGACCTCGAGGCTGTGCATCCTGTTATTGACCAACAGCTCAACGCGCATGCCCTGCTCCGAGCGCTTCCGCCTTGGCTTCGAGAATTGCGCGCCGGGCAAGCGTACCGGCGACGCGCTGGCGATACGCCGCGGAGGCGAAAAGATCACCGGCCGCCTGAAGATCGGCGGTCGCCGCCAGCACCGTCTCGCGTACCCGGGCCTCCTCGAGCGGCGTGCCGATCAGGGACGCGAGCCCGCTAAGGCGCAGCGGCCGGTCGCCGACGCCGCCGATGGCCGCGGTGAGCGCGCTGCAGCATCCCCGTTCATCGCAGGCAACCTGCGCAGCGCAGGCGACGAGCGCGAAGTCGCCGGCGCGCGCGGCGACTTCCTGGAAAGCCGCCCCTACCCGGCCCTGGCCCCAGACGGGAAAACGGATCGCGACCAGAAGCGCGGCGCTTGGCAAGGCGGTAACCATCGGCCCGAGGTAGAACTCGCCGATCGGCAGGTCGTGCACGGCCGCGGTGCTGGCGACGACTACGGTCGCCTCGAGCGCCACTGCGACCAGGGGGATTTCCGCCGCGGGATAGCCGGTGGCGATCGAGCCGCCGACCGTGCCACGATGACGCGTTGCGGCGTGTCCCACCAAGGGCAGGGCCTTGGCCAGCAGCGGCAGTTGGGCGCGCACGCGCGGATCGCGCTCGGCGGCCGCCTGGGTCGTCGCCGCACCGATCACCAGGCTGCCATCGCAGGCGTTGATGCCCGTGAGCTCGGGGATGCGGGCGACGTCGACGAGAAGGCTCGGGCGCGCCAGCCGCATGGCTAGCAGCGGGATCAGCGTTTGCCCGCCGGCAAGCACGCAGGCGTCCGCATCAGCGGCGAGCGCGGCACACGCCTCCGTCACGCTGGCCGCACGCTGATAGTCGAAGGCGACTGGTTTCATGCGCCACAGGCCCGGTGGGCGTCGGCCATTACCTCGACCGCCTCGGGCTGGGCGGAGCGCACGGTGAGGCCGGTGAGGCCGGAATCGGCCCAGGCGCGGTAGCGCTGCCGGATGCGCTCGGGCGGACCGACCAGCGACTTCCAGTCGACCCACTCGTCGGGCACCGCCGCGGCTGCCTCCGCCTTGCGCTGCGCCAAGAACAGCTCCTGGATGCGTTCGGCCGCATCCTTGAAGCCGCGTCGGATCAGCATGTCCTTGTGGTAGTTCTTGTCGCGATGGCCCATGCCCCCGACGTACAGTGCCACCTCGCGCTTCAGGCGCTCCAGTCCCGCCCGCACGTCGCTGGTCACGTCGACGTGCACGGAGCCTTGAATGGCGAAGGTGGCAAGGCTCTTGCCGCCGCCGGCGCGGCGAAATCCCTCCGCGAGCCAGGGCGCGTATTCCGCCATGGTGCCCGGAACGAAGCCGAGCGGCAGCCAGCCATCGGCAATCTCGGCGGTCAGCTTCACCGTCGCCTCGTTGCCGGTCCCGAGATAGACCGGAATGGCCGGGTTCATGTGCAGGATCGATTTCAGGGGCTTGCCGACGCCCATGGCACCGGGACCGGAATAGGGCAGGCTGATCTCGCGGCCGGCGTGGGTTACGGGCTCTGCGCGCGCGAGAACCTTGCGCATGATCGCCACGTAGTCCCTGAGCCGCCAGTACGGCTTGCCCCACGGCTCGCCGTACCAGCCCTCGACGATCTGTGGCCCGGAAACCCCGATCCCCGCGATGAAGCGGTCCCCGCCGGCAAGCGCGTCGACGGTCGCCGCGCACATCGCCGCGTTCGCCGGGGTGCGTGCGGCGAGCTGCATGATCGCCGTGCCGAGTTTGATGCGCTCGGTCTTGCCGGCAAGGAAGGCGAGCGGCGTCACGGCATCTGAGCCGTAGGCCTCCGCGGTCCACACCGAATCATAGCCGAGCGCCTCGGCGCGCCGCACCAGATCGACGGGGATGGCGAGCTTGGCGCGGGAATATCCGATGTGCAGGCCGAGCTTCATGGCTCCTCGCTGGGATCACCCGAGCTAATCGCACCCCGCCGACCGAGCGGGCCTCGCTGCCGCGACTCGCGACGGAACTTCGCGACGGACGGACTTCTGGCCCGGATGCGTCCGGCGCGGCCCTGCGGCAGCGCAACGGGCGATTGCCCCCGTCGCGCCCCACGCGGAGGCGGCGCCGCACTGCGCCCGGGCCTGCGCGCCTACTGCCCGGCCGCATTCCAGCCGCGGCCGCCGTCGCCCAGCGCCTCGTAGCCGTGGTCCGTGACCAGCACGGTATCCTCGAGCTTGACAAAGCCGCGCTTGGGATGGGCCATGGTCGTCTCGATCGATATCACCATGCCGCTCTCGAGCGGGCGATCAGCATCATAGCCATCGTAGGACATGCGCGGATTGTTCATCACGCGCGGGGCCTCGTGGCTGACCAGTCCCATGCCGTGCGCCATGTAGTGCGTATAGGCGCGATGCGGAGAGGCGTCGAGAATGCGCTCGGCGACGTCGATGACATCGCCGCCGCGCGCGCCCCTTTTGATCGGCTTGCGCGCCGCCTGCTGCACCTCTTCGACAAAGCCGAGCAGGTCGACGAGCTCGGCATCGGGCGTTCCCCCGAGGATCGCCATGCGACAGAGATCGCCGATGTAGCCCTTGTAGTTGCCTCCCGAGTCGAGCGACATGATATCGCCGCGCGCCAGGCGCTGCTCGGAGGGCGCACGGTTGAGACTGGTGCCCGCCGTCAGCAGGCAATAGTCGAACACCAGGCCGCGGTTGACCTCCTCCCGGCGCAGCGTCTCACATACTTCATCCTTGCTCATGCCCGGCCGGCACTGCTTGAAGGTGGCAAGCATGGCCGCGACCACGCGCTCCGACGCCTCGCGCAGGTAGGCGATCTCTTGCGCCGACTTGCGTGCCCGCAGCCGTTCCATGGGAAAGACGGCGTCGACGATCTCGCACTGCGGCAGCCCTTGCCGCAGCACGGCTTCCGCGTCGGCGGGCACGAACGCCGATTCAACCCCGATCCGGCGCACGCCGCCAAGCTTCTTGATGTGCGCGAGCACCTGCTCCATGGTTTGCGGGCTGCCGAGAGCGGAAAGCTCGAGCATGGGCGGCCAGAATTTGCCGAGCTCCCGCTCGTAGGATTCCATGCCGCAACCGAAGTACGCGGACTGCTCCGGCCTGCCCTTGCGGTAGACGAGCGCCGGCAGGTAGCGGCTGACGCCGATGGCGTCCATCGTGTCGAAAAAGAAGAACCGGTAGCCGCCGAGCAGGTACTGCACATTGTGCTTGGACGTTGCCACGAGCACGTCGATGCCCGCCTCGTCCAACAGCTTGTCCAGCTGACCGACATCAAACGGAACGGGTTTTCTGACCTCTACCTCTATCATGGCCATGGGTGCTCTCCCGATGCGCGAGCGCTCAATCCGCAGCGCCGCCAGGTGCGGTGCGGCAAGACTACCAGACCGAGCGCGCGCTGAACACGTGCAACACCCTCTGTGCAGCCCTGCACGCGTGACACGCGGCGCGCTTCAGGCCACGGGAGTACCGCCCGCGAGAACCTGGCACAGCACGTCGCTGTCGATGTTGCCGCCGCTCAAGATCAGCCCGACGCGGCGGCCGCGCAGCGCCGCGGCCTCTTGCAGCAGCCCGGCAAGCGCGGCTGCGCCGGCACCCTCAGCCACATTGTGCGTTGCGGCATAGCAGATGCGGATCGCCGCAGCGATCTCGTCCTCGCTCACGCACACCACGCGTGCAGCACCCTTGGCGATGATCGCCAGCGCCTCGGGGTCCGGCTCGCGGCAGGCCATGCCGTCGGCGAAGGTGCGCGCCGCCTCGCTTGTCACGCTTTTGCCTGCGGCAATGGATAGCGCCAACGCCGGGGCGGCCGCCGCCACCACGCCGACGATCTCGGTCTTGAGCCTCAGCAGATCGCGCACCAGGATCAGCCCGCAGATGCCCGAGCCGAGGCCAATCGGCGCGTAGACCGCATCGAGGCGAGGCACGGCGCGAAACAGCTCGAGTGCATAGCTCGCCACCCCCTTGACCAGCAGCGGATGGAACGAGGGCACCATGTGCAACCCGCGTTCCTGCGCGATGCGCGCGGCGTGTGCCCGGGACTCGTCGAAATCGCGGCCATGGACGATCAGCTCGGCGCCGAGGCTCTGCATCGCTGCATTCTTTTCCGCGCTGTTGCCGTGCGGCACGACGATGCTGAGGGGGATGCCGGCGCCACGCGCGGCAAAGGCCAACGATTGGCCGTGGTTGCCGCGCGTGGCAGAAATCACCCCACCCGCGGCAGCCGAGCGCGGCAGGGCGTGCATGTACGTGATGCCGCCGCGCACCTTGAATGCGCCAACCGGCGTGTGGTTCTCGTGCTTGACCCACACCTCCGCGCCGGTACGCCGCGCGAGCAGCGGCCAGGCGTACTGCGGGGTTGCCGGGAGGAAGGCATGCACCAGCTCCGCCGCATTCTCGATTTCGGCGAGCGCAAAGAGGGACATCGAACGCACCTCGCTCAGCGCAGCGCCTGATAGACGAGATTGCGTGCAAGCTGCCGGTAGCGTAGGCGGATGGCCCCGGGCGCGGCGGCCATCAGCACGGCGACGAGCTCCTCGCGCGGGTCAACCCAGAAGTAGGTCCCGTAGACCCCGGACCAGTAGTAGTCCCCGGCGCTACCGGCCATGGCCGCAATGCCGGTCTGGCGCCGCACCGCAAAGCCGAGCCCGAAGCCGTAGCCGGCGGCTGCCGGATCCATCTTGTCGGCGATCATGTTGTCGAAGGCCGTGGGCAGGTGGTCGGCGGTCATCTGCGCGACCGTACCCCGCCCAAGGATTTCGACCGACCCCAGCCTGCCGCCCGCGCGCAACAATTCGCCAAAGCGCAGGTAGTCGCTGGCAGTCGACACCAACCCGCCGCCGCCCGACTCCCAGCGCTGCACCCGCCCCGTCGCGTGGTGGATGGCCACGTTCGCGCCGCCGCCGATCGGATCCTTCTCCAGCGCCCGTGCATAGCGGTCGCGCTTGGCGGCGGGCAAGGTGAAACCGGTATCGAGCATGCCGAGTGGGGCGAACACGCGCGCGCCGAGGAAGCTGCCAAGCGACACCCCGGCCACGGCCTCGACCACGAAGCCGAGCACGTCACTGGAAAATCCGTACTCCCAGCTGCACCCCGGATCGAACAGCAGAGGGGCGCGCGCGAGCGCGGCCAGCACTTCCTCCTTGCTCATCCGTTCGGCCGCCCACAGCGAGGAGCCGGGGTAGAGGGCATGGGCCGGCGTCGCGCCGCGATCGCGATAGGTGAAGCCGGAGGTGTGACGCAGCAGGTCCTGAACGGTCGGCTGTTGCTTCGCTGGACGCGTAGCGCCCGCCGGCGCGGCGACCTGCAGCCCGGCAAGGGCCGGCAGGTACTTGGCGACGGGGTCGCCCAGCAGCAGGCGTCCCTCCTCGACCAGCAGCATGGCGGCGACCGAGGTCAGCGGCTTGGTCATCGATGCGATCGAGAAGATCGCGTCGGCCGCAAGGGGCTCGTTGGCGGCGGCGTCGCGAAAGCCGACGGCCTCGAGATGCGCGAGCTTGCCGCAGCGCATGACGCCAACGACAGCGCCGGGAAGCTGGCCGGCATCGACCTCGCGCCGCAGCGCTGCGCCGATGCGCATGAGGCGCGCCGACGACAAACCGACGGCTTCGGGTTCGGCGCGGGCGAAGGGCAACGGCATCATGACGTCCTCCCTGCAAGACCACTCCTGGTGGTGGCGCGAGCTTACCGGCAAGCGCCGGCGCAATGAAACGCAATTTGCCGAAAGCGCGCGCGCGCCACCACCGCCGGCGCGGTCGAGGACGCCGCTAGGGAGGGCAGATGTAGCCGCTGCCGCTCGGATTCTTGAAGCAGCCGACGGATGCGGGGATGACCTGCTTTGGCAGCCAGAGCACGACCTTGGGAAAATAGATCGTGAAGGTGATCGTGGCGAGGAACACCACGTAGATCGGCAGGGCGGCGCGCAGCGCGCTCGAGAAGCGCACGCCAATGAACTTCGAGGCCATCAGCAGAACGAGACCGTAGGGTGGGGTGATCAGGCCGAACGCCAGGGTGGCGATCAGCACCACACCCATGTGTACGGGATTGATCGCGGCGGCCTGCGTCAGGGCATTGACGAGCGGCATGAAGATGATGATCGTCGGCACGGGCTCGATAAAGTCGCCGATGATCGTGAACAGCACCACCAGCAGCAGCATGATGCGCTGCGGATCATTGCCGGCGATCGCCGTGAGCCAGTCGGCGATGACCAGGGCTCCGCGCAGATAAGCAAACAGCCAGCCAAAGGCATTGGCGGCGCCGATGGTGATCAGCGGCAGGGAGAAGATCAGCCCGGCTTGGCAGAAATCGTAGGGCAGATTGCGGATGTGCCGCGGGTTGAGCGCTGGAATGACGACGAACACGATCCACACGACCGCGACCACGCCGGCCTCGGTCGGCGTGAACCACCCGGTCAGGATGCCGCCGAGCAGGATCACCGGAATCATCAGCGGCAGCAGCGCGGCGCCGAATGCGCGCGTGACCGTGCCCAAGGAGGCGCGCGGGCGTTGCATGCCCTTCGGCCCAAAGAAGTAGCAGTACGCCATCAGGCCGAAGCCGATCATCAGGCCGGGCACGATGCCCGCCATAAACAGGCCGGCGATCGACACGTTGCCGACCGCCCCATAGACGACGGCGGTGATGCTCGGGGGAACCAGCGCGGCGATGGTCGATGCGGCGGCGATGATCGCGGCCGTGAATGGCGGGCTATAGCCCTCCTTGCGCATCGGCCCGCCCAGGGCGCGGCTGATGACGGCAACGTCGGCGGTGGTCGAGCCGGACATTTCCGAGAAGAACATGCTGAACACCGTCACCACCTGCGACAGCCCGCCGCGAATGTGGCCGACAAGCGCCAATGAGAGGTTGGCAACGCGCTGCACGACGTTGGCTGAGCTCATCAGCTCGCCGACCAGCAGGAAGAAGGGGATCGCGAGCAGCGCCTCGCTGTCCATGCCATCGAACAGCTTCTGCACGATTGCGGTGAGGGATACGTCGGTGAATGCCGCACCGATCAGCACCCCGGCCGTCAACGAGAAGGCGACGGGCACCCCGAGAT
>JBPYEF010000192.1:0-19548 GCA_051985875.1 Hyphomicrobiaceae bacterium | reverse complement strand
TTGCATGTGGTTGAGGAGGCGACATACGTAGGCGCTGATCAGATCGGCCTTCAGCGTCCAGGAGGCGTTGGTGTAGCCGAACACCGCCGCGAGGTTGGGAATGTCGCTGTAGAGCGCGCCCTTGTAGCTGAAGGTGGTGGCGGGATCGGCGGGGCGACCGTCGATCTCGAGCTCGGCGCCGCCGAGCAATTGCAGATTGAGGCCGGTGGCCGTGACGATGATGTCGGCCTCGAGCTCGCGGCCCGAGCGCAGCAGCACGCCGCGCTCGGTGAAGCTGGCGATCTCCTCCGTTACGACGCTCGTCCGTCCGGCCTTGATGGCGCGGAACAGGTCGCCGTTGGGCACAAGGCACAACCGCTGGTCCCAGGGGTTGTAGCGCGGAGTGAAGTGGGCGACGTCGTAGTCGGGCCCGAGCTCTGCCCGCACGCCGTCGAGAATCATGGCCTTGGCACGCTCCGGGGCGCGCTTGCACAGGCGGTAGAAGTACATGGTGGCCAGCACGTTCTTCCAGCGTGCGATGGCAGCAGCGGCGTGCGCCGGCAGCATGCGACGCAGCGCGTTGGCAATCCGATCCTCATCCGGCCAGGCGACCACGTACGTCGGCGAACGCTGCAGCAAGGTGACGTGCTGAGCCCGCTCGGCAAGCTGCGGGGCGAGCGTGACCGCGGTTGCGCCGCTGCCGATTATCAGCACGCGCTGGTTCGCATAGGGCGTGTCCTCGCTCCAGTTCTGAGGGTGGAGGATGCGCCCCTTAAAGCGGCCGCTGCCGGGAAAGTCGGGGGTGTAGCCCGCGGCATAGTCGTAGTAGCCGCTGCACACCAGCAGGAAGCTGCAGGTGAGATAGACACGGCCGAGCCCATTACCGCGCTCGACCTCGACGGTCCAGCGCGCATCGGGGGTCGACCAGCGAGCGTGCGTGACGCGATGGTCAAAGCGGATGCGGCGCTCGACGTCATGGGCGCGCGCGGTTTCGCGAATGTAGCTGAGGATGGCTTCCCCGTCGGCGATCGACTTCTGGCCGGTCCACGGCCGGAATGCGTAGCCGAGGGTGAACATGTCGGAATCCGAGCGCACACCCGGATAGCGGAACAAATCCCACGTGCCGCCGAGACGCGCGCGCGCCTCGAGCACGGCAAACCTCCGCCCCGGGCACCGCCGCTGCAGATGGCACGCCGCGCCGATGCCGGACAGGCCGGCGCCGATGATCAGGACGTCGATGTGCTCCGCCGGCAATGGGCGTCCTCCCACGATCACCTCCGCCGCGCATCGGAGGAAGGACCGCGAACCGGCTTGCGGTGTGCGCCCAGCTCGCCTGCAGCGCGGTGCGCGGCGCCGTCCGTGCGGCAGCGCTTGCCGCGGCGCACGGAGATTAGCCCAATCGTTGCGGCAACGACAGTGCGCGTCCTCAAGCGTCGCGCGCCGGCGTGCGCTCGATGCGCGCGCCGAGCGCGTTGAGCCGAACGTCGAGGCGCTCGTATCCCCGCTCGATCTGGTCGGCATTGCTGATGATGCTTGTCCCCTCGGCCGAGAGCGCCGCCAGCAGCATCGCCATGCCGGCGCGGATATCCGGGGAAGACAGCGTCGCCGCGCGCAGCCGGCTCGGCCCGGCGACGATCGCCCGATGCGGGTCGCAGAGAACGATGCGCGCGCCCATTGAGATCAGCTTGTCGACAAAGAACAGGCGCGACTCGAACATTTTCTCGTGCATCAGGATCACCCCGTCACACTGGGTGGCCGCCACGACGGCGATGGACATCAGGTCCGCGGGAAACGCCGGCCATGGCTGATCCTCGAGCTTGGGAATATGCCCCCCAAGGTCGGGGCGAATCTTGAGCGACTGGTCGGCGGGAACCACGAGGTCGGCCCCGTCCACCTGGCAGGCGATGCCGAGCCGGTCAAAGCCCATGCGGATAGAGCGCAAGTGCTCGATGCCCGCGCGCACGATGCGCAGCGGCGAGCGGGTAACCGCGGCCAGCCCGATCAGGGAGCCGACCTCGATGTGGTCGGGGCCGATGCGATACCGCGCCGTCCCGAGCACGGTCGGGCCATGCACGACCATGGTATTGGTGCCCGCACCCTCGATGCGCGCACCGAGCGCCGCCAGGAAGCTCGCCAGATCCTGCACGTGCGGCTCCGAGGCGGCGTTGCGCAGCACGGTCGTTCCCTCCGCCGCGACCGCGGCCATCAACGCGTTCTCGGTGCCGGTCACGCTCGGCTCGTCGAGAAACACATCGGCGCCCTTCAGGCCGCGGGTGCGAAAGGAAAACTGCTCCTTGAGGAGGATCGTGGCGCCGAGCTGGCGCAGCGCCAGGAAGTGGGTGTCGACGCGCCGCCTGCCGATCACGTCGCCCCCCGGCGGCGGCAGGGCAACCTCGCCGCAGCGGGCGAGCAACGGCGCGGCCAGCAGGATCGAGGCGCGGATGCGCGCGCACAGGCGCGCGTCCAGGCTCGCGGCGCGAATGCGCCGCGCCTCGATTTCCAGGGTGTTGGGCCCCTGCCACTCGGCGCGCGCCCCGACCGAGCGCACGAGCTCGACCAGGGTTTCCGTGTCGCGAATGCGTGGCACGTTTTCGAGCGTGACCTTGTGCTCGGTGAGCAGGGATGCGGCGATGATCGGCAGGGCGGCGTTCTTGTTGCCGGCCGGCTCGATGCTGCCGCTCAGGGAACGCCGCCCTTCCACCACGTACTCGATCTGCGCCATTGGCAAACTCCAAGAGCCCTAGCCCGCGCGCGTTCGGGCACGCGGTGGCGGCCGCCCGCAACCTAGCCACAACCAGAGCGGCGCGCCCATCGACCCCGCGCCCGGCATGCGCCGCTCGCCGAGCCTATCACGAAGCCTGCGGTGTGCGGCAGCCGCGGCGCGTTGCGGTGGTGAGGGTCGCGCACGCGATCTGGGCGCGCAACGGGGGCGGCCCGGCCGCGGCACGCGTCGCTCGCGCGCTGCCGGCGCGCTACAGGCCGAGGTAGGCGGTTTGCACCTGCTTGTTGTTGGCCAACTCGGCGCTGGTGCCCTGCAGGATCACCGCGCCGCTCTCCAGCACATAGGCGCGTTGCACGAGGCCGAGCGCCCGGGCGACGTTCTGCTCGACCAGCAGGATCGCCGTGCCCAGCGCATGGATCTCGCGTATCTTTTCGAAGGTGACGTCGGTCATCACCGGGGCGAGGCCAAGCGATGGCTCATCGAGCATCAGCAGACGCGGCTTGAGCATCAGGCCGCGACCGACAGCGAGCATCTGTTGCTCGCCGCCGCTCATCGTTCCGGCGAGCTGGCGCCGGCGCTCGGCGAGCACGGGAAAGATGCCGAACACCAGTTCGAGGCTGCGCTTGCGCTCGACCTTGGCCTTAGGCACGTAGGCACCGATCTCGAGGTTCTCCTGCACCGTCATGTCCGGGAAAACCTGCCGGCCCTCCGGCACGTGGGCAACGCCGAGTTCGGGAATGCGGTGCGGAGGCAGCCGCGTCAGATCGGTGTCGAAGAACGTGATGGCGCCCGAGCTCAGGTGCACTAGGCCGGAGATCGCGCGCAGGGTCGTGCTCTTGCCGGCGCCGTTGGCGCCGAGCAGGCCGACGGCTTCGCCGGCACCCACCGTCAGGCTCACGTCGCGCACCGCCGGCACGGACCCGTAGCTGGCGCCGACTGCCGATAAGGCGAGCACTTAGGCGGCTCCGCGAGCGGCGGTTTGCGCGTAGCCCGAGCCCAGGTAGGCGCGCACCACGTCCGGGTTGGCAACGATCGCTTGCGGACCGCCCTCGGCGATCTTCTGGCCGTGGTCGAGCACCACGATGCGGCGCGCGAGGGCCATGATGGCGCGCATCACGTGCTCGACGATGACGATGGTCAGGCCCCGTCCGGCAAGCCTGCCGACCAGGGCGACGGCCTGATCGACCTCGGCGGGGTTCAAACCGGCCATGACCTCATCGAGCAGCAGCAGGCGGGGCTCGGTCGCCAACGCCCGCGCCATCTCCAGCCGCCGCTGGTCGATGGTCGTCAGGGCGCGCGCCGGTGTCTCCTCCTTGGCCGATAGGCCGACGAAGGCGATCGCCTCGCGCGCCTTCTCGCGCGCGAGCGCGGCATTCCCCTCGCGCAGGAAGGCTCCCGTCATCACGTTTGCCAGCACGGTCATGGCGCCGAATGGCCTTGCCACCTGGAACGTGCGCGCCAAGCCGTGCGCACAAATGGCGTGCGGCCGCAAGCCGACGATCTCGCGCCCGAAGGCGGACACCGATCCCCGATCCGGGCGGTGATAGCCGGTGATCAGGTTGAAGGTCGTCGTCTTGCCGGCGCCGTTCGGTCCGATCAGCGCCACCGTTTCATTCTCCGCAACCGAGAAGCTGACGTCCTGCACGGCGCGCAGCCCGCCGAACCGCTTGCTCACATTGCGCACGACGAGCGCCTCAGCCATTGCGCCATGCCTCGCTCTTGCCGGAGTGGCCCGCAGCCAGGCGGCGGCGGGCGTCACCGATCACACCCATCAGCCCGGTCGGTCGCCACAGGATTACCGTCATCAGGATCAGGCTGTAGACGGTCAGCTGCACCCCGCCGACCGAGCTGCCGAGCCAGCTTTGCAACAGGGCCGAGGTGGTCTCCAGCAGGGTGGTACCGATCACCGGTCCCCACAAGGTACCGATGCCACCGACGATCGCCACCAGCGCCGCCTCGATCGAGATGCTGAAGTTGAACGCCGTCGCCGGGTCAATAAAGTAGATGTACTGCGTATAGAACGTCCCTGCCATGGCCGTAAGGAAGGCGCTGATCATGTAGATGTCGCGCTTCATGCGCGCTGCGTCGACGCCGATCGCCTCGGCCGCGTCCTCATCCTCGCCGATGGCGACCAAATAATAGCCCATCCACGAGCGTTCGATCAGATGCGTGATCGTCAGCCCGATCAGCAGCAGCCCAAGGGCGACGTAGTAATAGGCTGCCTTGGCTGCAAACTGCATCATCAGCGGCGCGTCGCCGAGATTGGGAATGGTCGTCCCCTCCGCGCCCCACGCGAAATCGCGGAATTTGAGGAACAGCAGCATCAGCACCTGGGCGGTGGCGATGGTGGCGATGGCGAAGTACGGCCCGCGCAAGCGGAAGCACAGCCAGCCGATCGGCAGGCTTGCCAGCGTGGCGATGCCGCCACCCGCCAGCATGCCGAGCCATGGAGAGATGCCAAGGTCGATCTGCAGCAGCGTCGAGGTGTAGGCGCCGAGGCCGAAGTAGGCGGCATGGCCGAGCGAGAGCTGCTTGGCATAGCCGCCGATCAGGTTCCAGGCGACGCCGATGAAGGAAAACAACAAAATCCTGATGCAGATGTCGATGGCGAAGGCGTTGCGCAGCAGCAGCGGCAGGGCGAGGAGGATAAGAGCGAGGAGGATGAGGGCCAGTCCGGCAAGCCTCGGCGCGCGCGCGCGCAGTCTGCTGATCATCGTGCCCTCCCGCCGGCAAGCCCGGTTGGCCGCAGCGCCAGCGTTGCCAGCAGCATGACGAACACGACGATCAGGCCAGAGTCGGCGCCCACGAACTGGATCCCGAGCGATTCGGCGACGCCCATCATCAAGCTGGCGATCAGCGCACCAAGCACATTGCCGAGCGTGCCCAGCACGACGGCGGCGAACGCCATGAACACGAACACCTGTCCGACCAGCGGGTAGGCCGGATAGAAGGGCATCAGCAGGGAGCCCGCCGCGCCGGCCAGCGCCAAGGCAATGCCGAGGGCGACGCAGAACACGCGATTGGGATTGACGCCCATCAGCATCGCTACGTCGCGGTTTTGCGCCGCCGCACGCATCGCCTTGCCGAGATCGGTGGCGTGCAGGAACGCCCACAGTGCGGCGCTGAGCAGCATCGCCACCACGAAGGCGATGAGCTTGGCAACCGGCACGTACAAGGGGCCGAAGTGCAGTGCGGCGTCCGAGTAGGCGGTATGCAGCGTGCGGTAGTTGGCGGAGAACAGCATCAGCGCGAGGTTCAGCAGCAGCAGCGAGAGCGCGAAGGTGAGGAAGATCTGCGGCATGTCGTTCTGGCCCAGCACCCTGCGAACCAGAAAGTGCTGCAGCAGCACGCCGACGACGAACAGCGCCGGCATGGACACGACCAGCGACAGCAGCGGGTCGATGCCGAACTGGGTGGCGAGGAAAAACGTGATGTACATGCCGATCATCACGAACTCGCCCTGCGCGAAGTTGACGATCTTCACCACCCCGAAGATCAGCGTCACGCCGATGCTGACGAGCGCATAGATACCGCCGATCAGCAGGCCGTTGATGACGGCCTGGGCCAAGGTTTCCAGCATGGCTGCCGCCGGCGCTCAGGTCTTGAGCAGCGGGGCGCGCGCGTCGGCCGGCGGGAAGACGCTCGCAAGGTCGCCGTTCTGCCACTGCACGCCGATCGGATGCGCGTAGATGTTCTTGCCGTCGGGGCCGAACTTGACCTTGCCGCCGGGACACATCGACGCATAGCCGGAGGAGACGTCGAGCGCGGCGATGGCGTCGCGCACCTTCTGCGGATCGGCGGATTGCGCCCGCTCGAGGGCGTCGGCAATCATGAACGTCTGAGCGACCAGCCCGCCGGCGTACTCGAACAGGAATTCGCCCGTCCGCTGCTTGTAGGCGTCGTTCACCTTCTGCGCGTTGCCGTCCATATCGTGGTTCCAGTGCGCCACGCCCTGCAGGCGTTCGGCGAGCTGTCCGACGTTCTTGTAGAAGTCGGGAATGACGAAGCCGCCGGATCCGCCGTTGATGGCGATGTTCAGGCCGACCTGCTTGATCGTGCGCACGATGAGGATCAGGTCGTTCAGGTAGGAGACCGAGAACAGCGCCGTCGCACCCGACGCCTTGACCTTGTTGATCAGCGGGCTGGCGTCGGCGAAACCGGCCGAATAGGGCTCGAACAGGACGATCTCGACGCCTTCGCCCGGCGCGAGCTCGCGCAGGCCGTTGGAGGTCGCGGTACCGAACGCCGTGTTCTCGAAGATCACGGCCACTTTCGGCTTCTCGGAGACCAGCTTGGACATCTGCAGTTGTGCCTTGGCGAACTGCGAGGCGCGCGCAAACGGCGTGAACGTATAGCTGCGTCCCTTGTTCAGCTGGTCGGTGCTCGACCCGGTCAACAGCGGCACCTTGGCCCGCTCGGCAACCTCGCTGGCGATCAGGGTGAGCGCGCTGGCGAAGCAGCCGTGAATCGCCGAGAGCTTGTTGCCGGATATCAGCCGGTCGGTTTCGGTGCGGGTGACGGTCGTGTCGCTCTGCACGTCGGAGAGAATGAGGTTGAGCTTGGCGCCGCCGAGCGCCTTGATGCCGCCCGCGTCATTCACCATGTCGACGGCGAGCTTGGCGGCGGCGACACAGCTCTGGCCGATCTGCGCCATGCTGCCGGTCACCGGATAGAGCCCGCCGATGTTCACGGGATCGGCCGCCCGCGCCCGGAGCGGGATCGCGCCGAACGCGGCAGCAGCTAGCGCCCCGGCGGCCTTGCCGAGGAATTGCCTGCGGCCATGCCGCCCTCTGCGAGCGGGCCTTGCGCATGTTGCCATCTTCAACCTCCCACCGAGTGTATCCGCCGATCGTGATGGCGGCGGTTTTGCCGAGGCCGAACGACCCTTGCGGCGCGCCAGAGCGCCGCCAAGAGTGGCGAGCGGATCGAGCACATTGATGTTTACAATATTGTGTTCATAATTGTAAACAATATTGCAGACGCGCGGCGGTCGGCGGTCGGCCGGAACGCGCGCATGTGCGATAGTCATCTCGAGACACCCATGGCGGTCAGTGGGTCAAGGCGCCGCGGTCGATCCAGCGCGCACGCGCAGCCGCCGGCGCGCACAGCGCCGCGCACGCCGCTGCGCGCTGAGGCCATGGCCGATCGCATCGCCACCAGCCTCGAGGAAGACATCGTGCTCGGCCGACGCCACCCACGGGAGCGTCTCGTCGAGCAGGACCTGTGCGATCGCTTCAAAACGCACCGTGGCGATGTGCGGCTCGCGCTCTTCGCGCTGGAGAAGAAGGGCATCGTGCGGCGCTTTCCCAACCGCGGTGCCATCGTGCGCGACCTTACCCCCAAGGATGTGTTGGAGATCTACGCGGTACGCGAGGAAGTGGAGGTCATGGCCGCGCGCATCCTGCCGTTCCCGGTCGCCGCGCGAGACCTTGCCGAGCTCGAGGAGTTGCAGCGCCGGCATGGCGCGGCAATCGACGGCGAGGACATGCTCGGCGTGTTCTACGCCAACCTGCATTTCCATCAGTGTCTGTTCGGGCTGTGCGGCAATGCCTGCTTGATCGAGACAATCAGGCAGCTCGAGCAGAAGGCCTACGGCATCCGCTTTTATGCCAACGCCGTTCCCGAGGCGCTCGAGCGTGCGCGCCGAGACCATCTGGCGATGATCGCGGCGCTGCGCGCCTCGCGACGGCAGGATCTGATCGCCCTTACGCGCCGGCACCTAAAACCCTCGCCGCAGGCCTATATCCGTGCCTACGAGCGCCGCTTCGGCGCAACGAGCAGCCGATAGCCGACGCGTTGCGCCGCACGTTCGCTTCGCTGCTTTGCGAGCAGGTCGGGATGGGCTGCACGCCGCCGCCCCCCTGCTACCCGCGCGGAGGCGGCACGGAGGCTCCCCTCCGCTGGGCTTGGGGCCGATAGCCTTGAAGCCGATGGCCTTGAAGCCGATGGCCTTGAAGCCGATGGCCTTGAAGCCGATGGACTTGGGGCCGATGGCCTTGGGGCCGGAACGGGCTGACGGTCATGGCTGCGGATAGAGCGTCACGATCGCCGCACCGTCCAATTCGCCCTTGCCCTGGGCGATCAGCAGCCGGTAAAGCGTCAGCGCCTGCGCCGCCATGGGCATGGCAAGGTGGCGCGCGCCCGCGGCCGCGTCGAGCATCTCCAAATCCTTGAGCACCTGCCGGGCAAATCCGCGCGGCGCGAAGTCGCGGGCGATCATGCGCTCGAACAGGACCGGCAGCAGGTTGGAGCCGGCATGGCCCGCTGCGAGCGCCGCGGGGATCTTGGCCGCGTCGACGCCGTATGCCTCGGCAAGCCGCAAGGCCTCGGCGAGCACGCAGTAATTGGCGAGCACGAGCGTCTGGTTGACGAGCTTGGTCGCCTGGCCCGAGCCGACGTCGCCCATGTGCGTGAAGCGGCCGAGCCGCTCGAGAACCGGCCTCACGCGCGCAATCTGCTGTGCTTCGCCGCCGCCCATGATCGCCAGCGTGCCGTTCGCCGCCGCCGCGGGACCGCCGGACACCGGAGCATCGACGAAGCCTATGCCGGTCCTTGCTGCCAACACCGCGGCCACGCGCTTGGTGGTGTCGATCTCGGTGGTCGAGTGGTCAACGACCACCTTGCCCGCGAGCGAGCCGGCCACAGCGATGCCATCCTTGCCGAGCGCCACCTCCTCGACCGCCCCGGTCGTGGTCAGCGACAGCAGGACGACGTCGGCAACGCCCGCTACCTCGCACGCCGACTGGCAGGCCTCGACGCCGCGCTGCCTGGCGGCGTCGACCTTTGCCGGGACGATGTCGTAGCCGGCGACGCGGTAGCCGGTCGCCAGCAGACGCGCAGCGATCGCCTCGCCCATCAGCCCGAGACCGACGCAGCCGATGATTGCGGCGCCCATGTGTGCTCCTCCGCTCGCTAGCGATGCAGGCGTTTACGCGCGGGGGTGTCCGGCGGCTCCCGGGCGCCGCGGGGAGTACCCGCTACGCCGCGCCCGGAACAAGACCTCTGCGGCGGTGCGCGGGCGCCGGCACATCACACCCCCCGGGTCAGGCCCGCGGCAGCATCCAAGTTCTTCAGCGCCTCCTCCCGTGCGGTGGTCGGCAGCATGATGACCGCACGCTCGACGCCAGCGTCGCGGTAGCGTTTCAACCGCTCGGGATCCTGCGGGGCGGCGAATACGCTCATCGGAACTTCGTCGGGATTGCGGCCAGCCTCGGCCGCCATTTGCCGGAAGCGCGGGAGGATGTTGAGCGCATCGAGGCCGCGCCCACCGATCGGCATCCACCCATTGCCGAAGGCGATCGCTCGCTTCGCACCGTGCGGGAACTCGCCGCCGACGAGGATCGGTGGGTGCGGCTTCTGCACCGGCTTCGGCCACGCCCAAAGCGGGTCGAAATTGACGTACGTGCCGTGGTATTCGGCGACCTCGCTTCCCCAGATCGCCTTCATTGCTTCGATGCGTTCACGCATCAGGGCGAAGCGCGTCTTGAAGGCGGTCCCGTGGTTGGTCATCTCCTCGGCATTCCAGCCTCCGCCGATGCCGAACACGAAGCGGCCGCCGCTGAGGTAATCGATCGTGGCAACGTTCTTGGCGGTGTGGATCGGATCGCGCTCGACCACCAGGCAAATGCCGGTCGCAAGTTTGATGTGCTTGCTCGCCGCGGCGGCTGCGGTCAACGCCATGAAGGGGTCGAGCGTCTGCTTGTAGACCTGAGGCAAATTCGGTCCGCCCGGCCAGGGCGATTGGCGGCTGGTCGGGATGTGCGTGTGTTCGGGGAACCACAACGACTCAAAGCCCCGCTCCTCGGCCGCCCGCGCCAATTCGCCGGGCATGATGCTGTAGTCGGTGGGGAACATGGCGATGCCGAACTTCATGGTCGGATCCTTCCTCAAGCCGCTGCCATGCCGGCAATTCACTGCCGCCTCCGCCCGCCTGTCAATCGCGACGGCACACGCACTGGGCGGGCGGCAACGGCACGCGAAAGACCGCCGTGCACGGGTGGCCCCGATGAAACCGCGGCAGCCCCCGCGGTCCGAGCCGACCGGCCGCCAGGGGCGCCGGCCCGCCCGCTCGCCGGCATGCGCGAGCCCCCCGCCGTCTCCGAAAAGGCGCGCAGACCGCACTTCTGCCCAGAGCATAGTCAGCATGCCCGCGTTTGACGGCTTGACAAGCATGCGACGGCGAACGCGAACTAGCTCGGCGGCATGCCGCCGGGCGCGCCGCGGGTGCGGTCGTCTTGTCCACCCCGCTCTGCCCGGGCGGCGGACGCAGCCCTCCGCACAGCGCGTCGCCCTGGGAATGGCCGGCTGGCCGGAGGGTTCGGCGGCAATCGCGAGCACGCAGAGGTGAAGCCATGAATCGCAGGAGCGTCATCAAGGGCCTGGCCGCCGGCGGCGCGTTGGCAGCGACCGGCAGGCTCCCTGCACCTGCCATCGCGCAGGGCACAAGCGTCCTGAAGTTCGTGCCGCAGACCAACCTTGCCAACTTCGATCCGATCTGGGGCACGCAGTACGTCGTGCGCAACGCCTCGCAGCTGGTGTGGGACACCCTCTATGGCATGGACAGCAAGCTCGCGGCGCAGCGGCAGATGGTCGACAGCGAGGAGGTGTCGGGCGATGGCCTGACCTGGACGTTCCGGCTGCGCGATGGCCTCAAGTTCCACGACGGGGAACCGGTGCGCGCCAAGGACTGCGTCGCCAGCATCGCGCGCTGGTCGGAACGCGACGCCATGGGGCTGATGCTCAAGGCCATTCAGAAGGAGCTGGTCACGGTCGACGATCGCACCTTCAAATGGGTCCTCTCCAGGCCCTACCCCAAGATCCTGCTCGCGCTCGGCAAGGTCGGCACCCCCTGCTGCTTCATCATGCCGGAGCGCATCGCCAAGACGGACCCCTTCAAGCAGATCGAGGAGTACATCGGCTCCGGTCCGATGAAGTTCGTCCGCGCGGATTGGAAGCCGGGTGCGCTGGCGGCATTCGAGAAGTTCAAGGACTACCGGCCGCGCGGCGAGCCGAGCGACTGGTGGGCCGGCAGCAGGGCGGTGAGCTTCGACCGCATCGAGTGGGTGATCATGCCGGATCCGGCGACGGCCTCGGCGGCACTGCAGAACGGCGAGGTCGACTGGTGGGAGAACCCGGTGACCGATCTCGTTCCCGTGCTCAAGCGCAACCGCAGCATCAACGTCGATATCGCCGATCCGCTCGGCAATATCGGCAGCTTCCGCGTCAACCACCTCTACCCGCCGTTCAACAACGTGAAGGCACGCCGCGCCATTCAGGTGGCCCTCGACCAGGAGGACTACATGCGCGCCGTGGTCGGCTCCGACGACAAGCTCTGGCGGCGCATTCCGAGCTTCATCACGCCGGGGACACCGCTCTACAGCGAGGCGGGCGGCGACGTCCTCAAGGGCAAGCGTGACTACGATCTGGCCAAGAAGCTGCTGCAGGAGGCGGGTTACTCCGGCATGCCCGTCACATGCCTGGTAGCCCAGGATCAGCCGCCGCTGAAGGCGATGGGCGAGATCACCGCCGACCTGCTGAAAAAAATCGGCATGACCGTCGACTTCGTCGCCACCGACTGGGGAACCGTCGGCCAGCGGCGCGCATCCAAGAACCCGCCGGGCCAGGGCGGATGGGGCATGTTCCACACCTGGCATTCCGGTTCCGATTGCGCAAGCCCGGTCGGCTACATCGCCCTGCGCACCAACGGCGACAAGGCCTGGTTCGGCTGGCCCGACAACGCCCAGATCGAGCAGGATCTCGCCTCCTGGTACGACGCCAAGACGCTCGATGAGGAGAAGGCCGTCATCGCCCGCGTCAACAAGGAGAGCATGGAGTTCGTCACCTACATCCCAACCGGCTTCTACTTCGGCTACCAGGCCTGGCGCAGCTCGATTGCCGGCGTCTCCAACGGCCCGCTGCCTTGGTTCTGGGGGCCGAAGAAGGCGTGACGACGCCCCTCCGCGGCTGTGGCACGGTGGCAGGAAGAGGACATCCATGCTCGGCTACATCGTGCGGCGTGTGCTGGCGACGATCCCGGTAATGGCGATCGTCGCCCTGTTCGTGTTCAGCCTGCTGTACATCGCACCGGGCGATCCGGCGGTCGCCATCGCCGGCGACCAGGCCTCGCTCGCCGACATCGAGCGCATCCGCGCCAGCCTCGGACTGGATCGTCCGTTCATCGTGCGCTTCGCGGAGTGGTCCTTTGCGGTGCTGAGCGGGGATCTCGGCAAATCGATGTTCACCGGGCTGCCGGTGACCGAGCTGATCGAGCAGCGCATGGAACCGACCCTATCGCTGATGCTCGTGACGCTGGTGCTCGCGGTGCTGGTGGCGGTGCCGATGGGCGTGCTCGCGGCATGGCGCGCCGGCAGCTGGCTCGACCGCTGCTTCATGGCACTGGCGGTCGGCGGCTTCTCGGTTCCCGTGTTCGTCGTCGGCTATCTGCTCGCCTACGTGTTCGCGCTGCAGCTCGATTGGCTGCCCGTGCAGGGCTACACCCCCCTCGCCAATGGCCTTGGGCCATGGCTCGAGAACCTGATCCTCCCCGCGGTTGCCCTCGGCTTCGTGTACATTGCGCTGATCGCCCGCATCACGCGCGCAACCGTGCTCGAGGTGCTGTCGGAGGACTACATCCGCACCGCCCGTGCCAAGGGGCTCGGCGAGGGTGCAACCCTCTTTCTGCATGCACTCAAGAATGCCGCCGTGCCGATCGTTACGGTGATCGGCATCGGCGTCGCCCTGCTGATCGGCGGCGCCGTCGTCACCGAGAGCGTGTTTGCAATTCCCGGACTCGGCCGGCTCACCATCGATGCAATCGTGCGCCGCGACTATCCGGTGATCCAGGGCATCGTGCTGATGTTCTCGATCGTCTACGTGCTCGTGAACCTCGCCGTCGACTTGATCTATACGGCGCTCGACCCGAGGATCCGCTATTGAACGCGACGCCACACGCGACACCATCGGCCCTGGCCGTTGCGCCGGAGCTGCCGGACATCCTGCCGCCGGTGCGCAGCTACCGCGGCATCCGCGGCTTTGTGCGCCGCCAGCCGACGCTGTCGCTCGGCCTGGTCCTGCTCGGCGCCATGGTGTTCCTTGCCGTCTTCGCGCCGCTGCTTGGCACCGTCGATCCGACCGCGCTGGCGCCGATCAAGCGCACGCGCGAGCCGAGCGCCGAATTCTGGTTTGGGTCGGACGCCTACGGTCGGGACATCTACTCGCGCGTGCTCTATGGGTCGCGCGTCTCGCTGGCAATCGGGTTCTCTGTGGCCGTGCTTGCCTCGCTGCTTGGGCTGGCGATCGGCCTCGTCGCGGGCTACGCGCGCCGGCTTGATGGCCCGATCATGCGCGTGATGGATGGCGTCATGTCGGTGCCGCCGATTCTGCTGGCGATCGCCCTGATGGCGCTGACGCGCGCCAGCGTTCAGAACGTCATTATGGCCATTACCATTGCTGAGTTCCCAAGGGTCGCCCGCCTGGTGCGCGGCGTGGTGCTGAGCCTGCGCGAGCAGCCGTTTGTCGAGGCGGCAATGGCCGCCGGGACCTCGATGCCGCGCATCGCCTGGCGCCACATCCTGCCGAATACCCTCGCGCCGCTGTCCGTGCAGGCAACCTACATCTGCGGCAGCGCGATGATCGTTGAATCGATTCTCTCGTTCATCGGCGCAGGCACCCCGCCGATCACCCCCTCCTGGGGCAACATCATGGCCGACGGCCGCACACTCTGGCAGGTGAAGCCCTACATCATATTCTTTCCGGCGGTCTTCCTGTCGACCACCGTGCTTGCGGTGAACCTACTCGGCGACGGGTTGCGCGATGCGCTCGACCCGCGCATGGCCAAGCAGCTCTAGGACCGGGCGTTGCCATGCCGCTGCTCGAGATCGACAACCTGCAGACGCATTTCCGCACGCCGGAAGGCGTCAACCGCGCCGTCGACGGTCTGTCACTGGCCATCGAGGCGGGACAGACGCTGGCGATCGTCGGAGAATCGGGCTGCGGCAAATCCGTCACCGCCATGTCGGTGCTGCGCCTCATCCCCGAACCGCCCGGCAAAATCGCCGGGCGCATCGCGTTCGATGGACGCGATCTGCTCACCTTGTCGCGCGCCGAGATGCGCGGCATCCGCGGCAACGAGATCTCGATGATCTTCCAGGAGCCCATGTCGTCGCTCAATCCCGTGCTGACCATCGGCCGTCAGATCCGCGAGCCGTTGCGGCTGCATCAAGGCCTCACGCGTGCCGGTGCGGAACAGCGATCGATCGAGATGCTGGCCCTGGTCGGCATCCCCGAGCCGCAGCGCAGGGTCGCCGAGTATCCGCACCAGTTGTCGGGTGGCATGCGCCAGCGCGTGATGATCGCCATGGCGCTTGCCTGCAGCCCCAAGCTGCTGATCGCCGACGAGCCGACGACGGCACTTGACGTCACGGTGCAGGCGCAGATCCTCGATCTGATGCGCGATCTGAAGCGCCGCGTCGGTGCCGCCATCCTGCTGATCACCCATGACCTCGGCGTGGTAGCGGAGATCGCCGAGCACGTGGCCGTCATGTATGCCGGGCGCAAGGTCGAGGACGCGCCGGCGCGTGAGCTGTTCGCGCATCCACGCCACCCCTACACGCGGGGACTGCTCGGCGCCGTGCCGCGGCTCGGCGCGTCGTTGTCGGGCGCAGGCGCCCGCCTGGCGGAAATTCCCGGGGTGGTTCCGAGCCTACGGGAGCGGGTGCGCGGCTGCGTATTTGCCGGCCGCTGCCCGCAAGTGACGGAAACCTGCCGTCAGGCGGCACCGGCCTTGGAAGTCAAGGCGCCCGGACATTGGGTCGCCTGCCATCACGCGTTGCGCGAGGTGGTTGCGGCATGAGCGAACTCCTGCTCGAAGTTCGCAATCTCAAGAAGTATTTCCCCGTGCGCGGCGGGTTGCTCGGGGCCGGGTCGAGCCAGGTGCGTGCCGTCGATGGCGTCTCCTTCGTCATCCGCAGGGGCGAGACGCTGGCGTTGGTCGGCGAATCCGGTTGCGGCAAGTCGACGGTCGGGAGGGCGATTCTGCGGCTGCTCCCGATCACCGCGGGCGAGGTGTTGCTCGACGGTCGGCGCATCGATCGCCTTTCCGCGCGACAGCTGCGGCCGCTCCGGCGCGAGGTCCAGGTGGTGTTTCAGGATCCGTTCTCGAGCCTCAACCCGCGCATGCGCGTGCGCGAGATCCTCGCCGAGCCGATCCGCAACTTCGGACTGGCCAAGACGCCAACGGCGCTCGAGCAGCGGATTGCGCTCCTGCTCGAGAAGGTGCGCCTGCCGCGCGATGCCGCGCGGCGCTGGCCGCACGAGTTCTCTGGTGGCCAGCGCCAGCGCATAGGCATCGCCCGGGCGCTGGCCGCCGAGCCGGAGCTGATCGTCTGCGACGAGGCCGTCTCGGCGCTCGACGTTTCGGTCAAGGCGCAGATCGTCAACCTGCTGCAGGACTTGCAGCGCGAGCTCGGCCTGGCGCTGCTCTTCATCAGCCACGATCTTGCCATCGTCGAGCACATCAGTCACCGCGTCGCCGTCATGTACCTCGGACAGATCGTCGAGCTCGCCGACAAGCGGGCGCTGTTTGCCAACCCACAGCACCCCTACACGGAGGCGTTGCTGTCCGCCGTGCCGGTACCCGATCCGACGACCAAGTCGCAGCGCATCATTCTGCAGGGCGACGTGCCGAGCCCGATCGCGCCGCCGCCCGGTTGCCGCTTTCATACGCGCTGCCCGTCTGCGCACGCGCGCTGCCGCATCGAGACACCGACGATGCGGCGGATTGGGCCGGACCATATCGCCGCCTGCCACTTGCGCGAGGGGCCACCGGTCGCGGGCCCGTGACGCACCTGCCCATGACGGACCTGCCCGTGACGGACCTGCCCGTGACGGAGCTGCGAGTGACGGAGCTGCCCGTGACGGAGCGTGATCGACGTACCTCGGACGGGCCTGATTGCCCGCTGCGCGCATGATGCACCCCCGAACGCGGCGCGGCGCGTGCGGCCGGCGCGCGACTGGCCGGGCCGTCGATGAGGGCATCGATGGGCGAAGGCCGGGAGCGCACGGCCAAAGTGCGGGGAGCGCGGGAGTGCGGGAGCGCAGAGGCGAATTGCTATAGCCCGGCCGCCCGCTTGTTGGTTACTGTCGCCGGCGCCGCCTGCCCGCATGTCCGCTTGCGCGCTGCTTTCTGAGCACGAGGACCTCGCATGCCCTGCGCCCTGGATGGAGTGCTGGTGATCGACGCGAGCCGCGGCCCCGCCGCGGCGCTGGCGACGATGCTGCTGAGCGACCACGGCGCGCGGGTGCTCAGGCTGGTTCCCCCCGAAGCCCCTCACCTGCGCGCGGGCGGGTTCATCGTCTGGGACCGCGGCAAGACGCCGGTGGCACTTGACCTTGAGGCGGCGCTGCGCGGACGCGAGGGACATGGCGCCGACGCTGCGGCGTGGTCGGAGTTTCTGCGCCTCATCGCCAGCGCCGACGTCCTCGTCGAGGACCTGGCGCCGAGCTCACCGCTGCAGCGGCTGGTCGACAGGGCGCTCGTACAGCGCCACAATCCGCGCCTCGTCAGCTGCTCGATCACCGCCTACGGCAAGCACGGGCCGTGGCGGGACGAGCCGCCAATCGACGATCTCGTGCTGGCGCGCACCGGCCTGCTTGCGCGGATGCCGGGGTTTCGCCCCGCACCCGTGCACATCGTGCATCCGTTGCCGACGGTCGGCGCGGCGCTGTTTGCTGCGATCGGCATTGCCGCCGCGCTGCTCGCGCGCTGCTCGACGGGCCGCGGCCGCCTGATCGAGACCTCCCTGCTCGCCGGGTCCCTGCTCTACCAGACCAAGGTCAGCGGCGAGCGGCTCGAGGCGCAGGTGTTCCAGACCAATCCAGCGGGAAGCGCCGCCTTCTACAGCGTCTATCGCTGTGGCGATGGTCGGTGGGTGCAGCTTGGCTGCGTGCACGGCGGCTTCATCGCCGCGGCGGCACGCGTGCTCGGCATTGCCGAGCTCGTCGCCGAGCCACGCTTCAACGTCGGCCGCGGCACTATCGCGCCGCATGACGACGCCGAGCTGCGCGCCGTCGTCACCCAAATCCTGCAATCCAAGCCGCTCGCACATTGGGCGGCGGCGTTCGAGGCGGCAGACGTTCCCTTCGCGCCCGCGCGCTCGACCGAAGATGCCCTTCTCGACCCGCAAGTGCAGCACAACGGCATGGTGACGACGCTGTGCGATCCGGCCGTCGGCCCGGCGATGCAGATGGGCGTGCCGGTGCGGCTGACCGAGACGCCGGGCCGTATCGCCGGTCCGCGGGCGACGGCGGTGCTGGCCGCGCAAGACGTGGCAGTCGCCCAGCCGGGCGGCGCCGGTGCGGCCGCGCCTGCCGCGAACGTGGAGGAGCCCCCGCTCACGGGGGTGCGCATCCTCGAAATCACCAACCTGATCGCCGGTCCGACCGCCGGGCGGATCCTGGCCGATCTCGGCGCCGACGTCGTCAAACTCGAGCCGCCCGGGGGCGATTTGTCTCGGCCGATTGCCCGCAGCTACTTCTACAGCGTGAACTTCAACAAGCGCTCGGTATGCGTTGCCAGCCAGACGGCTGCCGGCAAGCGAATCATACAGCGCATCGCCGCGTCTGCCGACGCACTCGTCGCCAACCTGCGCCCGGATGCCACGCGGCGCATGGGGCTCGGCACGGCGATCAACCCGCGGCTCATCGAAACGCACGTGACCGGGTACGGCTGGACCGGGCCATACGCCAGCCGTCCGGGTATCGATCCCCTGGCCCAGGCGCTGATGGGCCTCGAGCGAGCCCAGGGCGGGCCCGACAATCCACCGGTGTTTCCCGCACAGCTCGCACCGACCGATTACACCGCCGGCGCCATGGGCGCGTTCGGCACGATCCTGGCGCTGTTCGCGCGCGCGTCCACCGGCATCGTCCAGCGCGTCGAGTGTGACCTGTTGAGCGGCGGCATTCTCTTGAGCTCGCAGTGGTTCACGCGCTATTCGGGCAGGCCCGAGCGGCCGCTGGCCGACAAGGAGCAGTACGGGCTTGGCCCTTTCCATCGCCTCTACCCGTTGCGCGATGGCTGGATCTACCTGGCAGCCGACAGCGAGGAGGCGCGCCGCGCCGTGTGTGCAGCCTTCGACCTGCCGCCGCCGGATACGCAGGCGCTGCATCCTGAGGGTCGCCATCCCCTAACCACGCCCTTTGCTTCAGCCTTGGCGCAGCGCATCGCCGGCCGCGCCACGGCCGAGGTGCTCGCGGCGTTGCGGGCAGGAGGCGTGCCCTGCAGCGAGGTCGGCCCCGCCGACCCGGTGCCGTTTCTGGAGCATCCGCACGCCCAGGCGAACGACATGGTTGCCGTCTGCCAGCATCCGCGCGCCGGCAGGCTGCGCGTCGCCTGGCAGCTCGTGCGCTTCCCCGCCACGCATCCGGCGACCGGGCTGCCGACGCCGCTGCTGGGCGAGCACACCTTCGAGGTGCTGCGCGAGGTCGGCTTCGACGACGAAGACATGCGCTCGCTGCTCGCCGAAGGCGTGGTGCGGGCCGAAGCGCCGTAGCACCCCCAGCATCCCCTCGGGTTTGCGCCGCCGGCGCGTAACGGCGACCTGTCACCCGCAACCCGCTCTTCACGGCAGCGCGGCCGTCGTGGTCCAGGACCCGATAAGCAGATGCGGCTGATCGTGCCTTCGCGCGATCGCCGTGATTGTCGCTGCTCCAGCGATGCGCGGCACTCACGCGGCTATTCGAAGCGCGAAATCAGCGCCATGGCAGCGGCGAGCTCGTCGCCCTGGAAGGGGGCGCGACCGGGTTCGCCCCCATCACCGATGCTCCACGCCTGCGCCGGCCGCAACCGCTCC
>JBPYEF010000191.1:0-3103 GCA_051985875.1 Hyphomicrobiaceae bacterium | reverse complement strand
TGCACGCCCTGCTCGAAACGCTCTACGCCACCGGCCTGCGCGTCAGTGAACTCGTGACGTTGCAGCGCGCCGTGCTCGCCGGCGACGGCCGCGTGCTGACCATCACCGGGAAGGGTGGCCGCGAGCGGTTGGTGCCGCTCAACGCCCCCGCGCGCGCCGCGCTCGAGCGCTTCCTCGCTGCCGCCGACGGCGATGTCGACGCCGGGCCACGGCGCAGCAAATGGCTGTTTGCCTCGCGCGGCGCGGCAGGGCATCTGACGCGCCAGGGGCTCGCGCTGGAACTGAAGGAACTCACTGGCCGGGCCGGCCTTAACCCTGAACGCGTTTCCCCGCACGTGCTGCGCCACGCCTTCGCCAGCCATCTGCTCGACCGCGGCGCCGACCTGCGCGCCGTCCAGCAGCTGCTCGGCCACGCCGACATCGTCACCACGCAGATCTACACCCACGTGCTCGAGGAGCGCCTGAAGAAGCTCGTCTTCGAGCGCCACCCGCTCGGCGCGGCTGCCGCGGCGAAGGAGGAAGAAGCCGCGGCAGCCCCTGCGGGTTCCTCGGGGCGGCCGCGGCGCGGCTGAATGGCTGTGCCGGGTGGCGCCCATGCCTCGGCATCGTTTGCCGGTTTTCGCCCCCGGCCTTGACTTGTACGCCCCCGAGGGCAAATGTCCGCGCAGCTGCAGCCCCTAGCGGCGAAATTCGCCTCCAAGGCAACAAGGAGCCGATGGACCGCCCCTTAACCGTTCGCACCTATCTCGATTTCGAGAAGCCGATCGCCGAGCTCGAGAGCAAGGTCGCAGATCTGCAGTCGCTCAATGCCGACGAACAAGCCTCCGTATCGATCACCGAGGAGGTTACCAAGCTGCAGCAAAAGCTGCAGCAGGCGCTGGTCGATACCTATGCCAAGCTCACCCCCTGGCAGAAGACGCAAGTGGCGCGCCATCAGGACCGCCCGCACTGCCTCGACTACATCAAGACGTTGATCGACGATTTCACCGCGCTGGCCGGTGACCGGTACTATGCGGAAGATGCCGCCATCGTCGCCGGCATCGGCCGGTTCCGCAATCGCTCGGTGGTCGTCATCGGCCATGAGAAGGGGTCCGATACCGAGAGCCGCATCAGGCACAATTTCGGCATGGCGCGCCCGGAGGGTTATCGCAAGGCGGTGCGGCTGATGGACCTCGCCGACCGCTTCGCCATGCCGGTGCTGACACTGGTGGACACTGCCGGTGCCTATCCCGGCATCGGCGCCGAGGAGCGCGGCCAGGCGGAGGCCATTGCCCGCTCGACCGACCGCTGCCTCGCTCTCGGCGTGCCATTGATCGCCGTCGTCATCGGCGAAGGCGGCTCGGGGGGCGCCGTCGCCATCGCTACGGCCAACCGCGTGCTGATGCTCGAGCACGCCATCTACACGGTAGCTTCCCCCGAGGCCGCGGCCTCCATTCTGTGGCGAGACGCGGCGCGCGCCATCGATGCGGCAACGAGCATGAAGATCACCGCCCAGGATCTGCGCGCGCTCGGAGTGATCGACAGCATCATCGCCGAGCCCGTCGGTGGCGCCCACCGCGATCCGCCGCTGATGTTCAAGCGCGCCGGGGACGGCGTCGCCCGGGCGCTGGCCGAGTTCACGGGCATGAGCCCCGATGCCATTCGCCGCCAGCGCCAGGAAAAGTTTCTGGAGATTGGCCGCGGGCTGTGACCGTCGCTGTCGTCGTGTGCACGGCGGGCATGCCGGGGCGGCTCGGCGGCGGGCGCGTCATCGGCCGCTGGAAGTTCGAGAGCTGGCTAGCAGAGAGAGGCCGGCACCGGGGAACCCGATCCGTGCCCGCGCTAGGCGCACCTCCAAAGGAGCCCGCCCCTCGAGGCGGGCTTTTGCACATGCAGCCCAGCAATGGGTGGTCTGTTCGGCGGCGGATCGGTGAAACCAAAACCACCTCCACCCAAACCGATTGCGCATCCCGCCGACTACGCCAGGCGACCCCAGGGGGCAGAACGATGCGCGGAAGCCTCCTTTAGGTGCAGCGGGCGTGGCGTTGGGATTCGCCGACGCCGGGGAGGGAGGCGCCGACTATGCAGCCATTCTCGGCACCGGGTCGGTGCTGGGGTGAACCATCCCGGTCACCAAACCCGGATCCAAGGCACGCATCGTCGCGATTCGTCGCGGCGTCATCGTGCCCGCCGAGGTGCCGATTTAGCGCCGCACGCGCCGGCGATCTGGAGCGGGGCTGCTCGAATCTGTCGATACTCGAGGAGGGACTGAATGAAGCGCGGGAAACGCCTCCAGGAAAAGTGGTAAAAATGACACGAGAGATTTGAGATCATTGACAAATTTTGGTCAATCCCGTTAACCCCGTGTTAACCGTTGCGAATCAATTGGTGATCTGAAGACGCCTTTGGGGGCACTGCGTATGGGTCGGATCATCCTCGCGATGCGAACGTACTTGAGGGCGATGGTCGTGACGCTTGCCGTCGCCTGCGTCCTTGGCGCCTGTGCCCAGATCGAGATCACGCCGGCGCTGCTGCCGCTGCCCAAGGAAACGATGATGCTGCTCGGGCAAAAGGGTATGGACGCCCAGGCGCCGATCTACATCCGCATCTTCAAGGAGGAGTCCGAGCTCGAGATATGGAAGGAGCGCGAAGACGGCCGCTTCTACCATTTCAAGACGTATCCGATCTGCAACTGGTCGGGTGACATCGGCCCCAAAATACGCCAGGGCGACCGCCAGGCGCCCGAGGGATTCTACGAAATCACCCGCGAGCAGATGCACCCCGATTCCCATTACCACCTGGCGATGAACCTCGGCTACCCGAACGCATTCGACCGCTCTCAGGGGCGCACGGGGGAGTACTTGATGATCCACGGCAGGTGCAAGTCGGCTGGCTGCTACGCCATGACCGATGCGCTGATGGAAGAGATCTACGCTATTGCTCGGGAATCCTTCCTCGGCGGCCACGACAGCTACCCGGTGCACGCCTTTCCGTTCCGCATGACCAGCGAGAACATGGCGCGGCACGCCACGCATGAGGCCTATCCCTTCTGGAAGACGATGAAGGAGGCGTACGACTATTTCGAGCTGACGCGGCAGCTGCCGACCATCGCCGTTTGCAACCG
>JBPYEF010000190.1:0-15262 GCA_051985875.1 Hyphomicrobiaceae bacterium | reverse complement strand
TGAAGCTGCGTGACGCGCAGCAGTTCAACGACACACTGCTGAAAATCCTGCGCCGCAACGTGCGCGTCCCCGAGACCTTCGAGGGCGACCTGATGGCCCAGGTTGCCGCCTGCACCGTCGGTGCGCGACGGCTGGCGGCGCTGTGCGCAATCTATCCCCGCGACGAACTTTGCGCGATGTTCGATGAGCTGCTCGACCGGTCCGAAGCAATGACGCGACAGGCGCTGCGCGACATTCCCAACGGCACCTACCGTGCAGTCGATTATCTCGACAACGATGGCATCGATCTCGAGCAACGGATCCGCATCGAGGTCGCGGTAAGCATCGCCGACGGCGCGATGCTCGTCGATTTTGCGGGCTCCAGCGCCGAGGTGCGTGGCCCGTTCAACGTCGTCCCCTCCGGCAGCCTGGCCGCTGCGTGCTACGTCGTCCGCGCCATCACCGATCCAAACATCCCGACGAATGGCGGGTGCTTCCGGCCGATCGCGCTCAGGCTGCCGGAAGGCTCAATCGTCAATCCGCGCGAGCCAGCGCCTGTCAACGCGCGCACGGCGACGATCAAACGCATCTGCGGGGCAATGCTGGCGGCGCTGGCCGAGGCCGTCCCCGACCGAGTACCGGCCGACAGCAGCGGCGAGCTGCTTGTGCTCGCGTTCGGCGGCATGCGCCCGGATGGAACGCGCTACGTCACCGGCGAGCTGGTGGCGGGCGGATCGGGCGCGAGCGCCGCCAAGGACGGCGTCGATGGCATCGAGACGGACGCCACCAACTGCATGAACCTTCCGGCCGAGTCACTCGAGCTCGATGCCCCGATTCGCGTGCACCGCGTCGCCCTGCGCCGCGACTCCGGAGGCGCCGGCGCACAGCGTGGCGGCCTGGGGATTGTGCGGGAGTATGAGATCCTCAGCGGCGAGGTGCGCTTCACCCACCGCGGCGAACGGCACTTCGTCGCCCCCAAGGGCCGCGCCGGTGGCAGAGACGGTGCCATGGCTCGCACCACCATCGTCCGCGGTGATGGCCGCCAAGAACTCGTGCCCTCCAAGCTCGTGACCTCGCTCAGCGCCGGCGATCGCGTCGTGTTCGAGACCGCCGGTGGCGGCGGCTTTGGCGACCCCGGGCGGCGCGACCCGGACAAGGTGCACGGCGATCTCCTCGACGGCAAGATCAGCCCTGCGGCCGCTCGGCTCTACGCGCCGCGTTGAGCCTCACGCGAACGGCGCCGCTTGCTTGGCGAGGATGTTCCCCGTCACCTGCCGGACGTCCCGCAGCCCGCACAGGGCCATGGTGACGTCGAGCTCCTTGCGGATGATCTCGAGGGCTGTCGCCACGCCGGCCTCGCCCATTGCCGCTAGGCCGTATACGTAGGCCCGACCAATGAGCACCCCCTTGGCACCGAGGGCCAGCGCCTTGAGAACATCCTGTCCCGAGCGAATGCCGCCGTCCATCAACACCTCGATGCGATCGCCCACGGCACGCGCGATCGGCGCGAGAGCGGTGATCGAGGATGGCGCACCGTCGAGCTGTCGCCCACCATGATTGGATACGATCAGCGCGTCGGCGCCGCTGCGCGCCGCCTGCTCGGCATCCTCGACGTCGAGAATGCCTTTGAGAATTAGCCTCCCTGCCCAACGATCTCTGATCCGCTTGACGTCGTCCCAGCTCAGCGTCGGATCGAATTGCTCAGCCGTCCAGGAAGACAGCGCGCGCGCATCGCGTACGCCCTGGGCGTGACCAACGATGTTGCGGAACGTCCGGCGCTTGGTGCGCAGCATGCCCACCCACCACCGTGGCTTGCTGGCGATGTCGAGCAGGTTGCGCAGCGTCATTTGCGGCGGTGCGGTCAGGCCGTTCTTCACGTCCTTGTGGCGCTGGCCGAGGATCTGCAGATCAAGGGTGAGCACCAGCGCGGAGCAGGAGGCAGCCTTGGCGCGATCGATCAGGCGATCGACAAAGCTGCGGTCGCGCATCACGTAGAGCTGGAACCAGAACGGCGCGCTGCTACTGTCGGCGACGTCCTCGATCGAACAAATGCTCATGGTCGACAGCGTGAAGGGCACGCCGACAGCGGCCGCCGCGCGCGCGGCGAGGATCTCGCCGTCCGCGCACTGCATACCCGTGAGCCCGACGGGGGCAAGCGCCAGCGGCATGCTGACGGGCTGGCCGACGATCGTGCTCGCGAGCGTGCGGTTCGACATGTCGACCGCCACGCGCTGACGCAACAGGATGCGCTGGAAATCGGCCTCGTTCGCCCGGTAGGTGTGCTCTGTCCACGCACCGGAATCGGCGTAGTCGTAGAACATCCGCGGCACGCGCCGCCGTGCCAGCGTGCGCAGATCCTCGATGCAGGTGATGGGATGCGCCATATCGTGCCCTTCCGAGACTCGCCTGCTTTCACCGCCCGCACTGCCCGAGCGCGGTAAAGCCGCGGGCGAGATCGGCAACGAGGTCGGCCGGATCCTCAAGTCCGATATGCAGACGGACCAGGGCGCCGCCGTCCCGGCCGGGAATCAGCGGATACGTCAGGGCCAGGCTTTCGAACCCGCCCCAGGAAGCGCCGATGCCGAACAGGCGCAGGCTGTCGATAAAGCGATCGCCCACGGCGGCCTTCTCCCGAAGTTGCAAAAATACCAAGTCCTGCATAGCGGGTCGGGCCTCCGCGCATAAGGGGTATTGTGGGGGCAAGCGACGCCGAGCGAAGGCGCATGCCCGCGCTCTCCGACCGGGTTCGGCGAGCGAGCCAACGGCTTGGGAGTGCGCGCGCGGCGCCAGCGGCGACCGCCTCGCGCCAGAGGCCGAACGCACACCGATGCCGGTATGGGCGGGACTGCTGCAGCGCGCTAAGAGGTCGTGACCCCGTGCGCGCGACTTTTCTCGATGATCGAGCAGCCGACCGCCGTTGCCGTCCAGCCTTCTGGACCGAACGCGACGTAACCCGCCGCTTGCAACGCAGAGACGATCGGCGCGAGATTGTCGGCGATGCTCCGGGTTGGTCGCATGGCCAGCGATCTCAGCAGCGCCAAATGGTGCTCTGGCATAATGTTCCCCCCGTCCTTGGCGCGCGAGGATTTAGGCCGGCGGCCGACAAGCGGCCAGTCACAATGTGTGACCGCATATTGCGGCAATTGATCGGCATCGCCGCGGCGTACATCGCCGTCCTCGCCCCATTTGCGTCATTGTGGTTCGCGCCCAAGCGCGGCCATCATCCCCCTCAGCATCGTGGGCGCTCGGCGGCCCGTTGCCGCCACGAATGCGCACCTGTGTTGGCAGTCGGTCGGACGGCCCGGCGTGGCCGCCGACCACGCCGCCAATTGCCTATCGCGCGTGCGTGCGCGCGCTCACGGCACTGACCTCAAGGGCGGAGCGACCTCTTCAAGCGACTTGCGCTCGGCAGCAACGCCCCAGCGTGCGGCCACCACCGCGGCCGCGATCATCAAGGAGGCGCCCAACAGGTAGCCGGCGAACACGCTTTGTCGCGACCCGGTACCGATCAGCACGCCCATCAGCCAGGGGCTGAACGCCCCGCCGACGCCGGTTCCCACTGCATAGAAGAAAGCGATCGCCAACGCGCGTATCTCGAGCGGAAAGGTCTCGCTGACCGTCAGGTAACCGGCACTGGCCGCTGCGGAGGCAAAAAAGAAGATCACCGACCAGGCGAGGGTAAGGGCGCGGGCGGAGAGGAGATCGGCAGCGAAGAGATAGCCGACCACGGCGAGAATTGCGCCCGACGCAGCGTACGTGAAGGCGATCATCGGCCGCCGTCCAACGGTATCGAACAGCCGCCCGAGGATCAGCGGGCCGAGGAAGTTTCCGGCGGCGAAGGGGAGGATGTACCAGCCGACCTGCTCGGCGGGGACAGCGTAAAAATCGGTGAGGATCAGCGCGTAGGTGAAAAAAATGGCGTTGTAGAAGAACGCCTGCGCCGCCATCAGCGCGAGCCCCACGTAGGTGCGTTGTCGATGCGACACGAAGAGAACGGCGGCGACCTCGCGCAGGGGCGTGCGGTTGCGTGCGGCCAGGGAGATGCGCGTGAACGGCCCCGTGCTCAAGGCATGACCCTCGCGGCGGAACGCGTCCTCGATACCCGCCACAACCGCGCGTGCCTCGGCTTCCCGCCCGTGCGCGACCAGCCAACGCGGGCTTTCGGGCAACCACATGCGCATGAAGAGGATGACAATACTGAGCAGCGGACCGACGGCAAACGCAGCGCGCCAGCCGAGATCGCGCGGGAGCAGCGCCGGGTCGAGTAGAACGAGCGAGAAGCCGGCGCCGAGCGCGGCGCCAATCCAGAAGCTACCGTTGATGGCCAAGTCCGTCCAACCGCGCACCCGGGCTGGAACGAGCTCTTGGATCGTCGAATTGATGGCGGTGTATTCGCCGCCAATCCCCGCCCCGGTCAGGAAGCGGAACACCGCCAGGCTCGCCAAATCCCAGGAGAACGCCGTTGCCGCTGTGGCGAGGAGATAGATGCTGAGGGTGATAAAGAACAGCCGCTGGCGGCCGAAGCGATCCGTCAGCCCGCCGAACAGCACCGCGCCGAGCACCGCGCCGACCAGATAGGCGCTGCTCGCGAGGCCAACATCGCTGTCGGTGAGCTGCAGCATCGGGCTCTGCTTGAGCGCCCCGGCAACGGAGCCGATCAGCGTCACCTCGAGCCCGTCCAGGATCCAGGTGATGCCGAGCGCGGCGATGACCAGGCGGTGAAACCGACCAAACGGCAGCCGATCGAGGCGGGAAGGAATATCGGTTGTGACGATCATTCGGGTGGCGGGAAGCACCGATGCCGAAAACAGGGCATCCCGGAAGTGCGTGCGGCGGCCGCCGAACGTGAATTGTACGACGCGCGTTCCCCGCTCGCAGGAGCGCGCGGCCGACCAGCGGCTGCGCCGCACCGCACCGCCTTGTCGTCAGGCATCGACATCGCGCGCGCGTGCGCCCACCCTTGAGCTCTCGGGCTCGGCAGCGGACTTGCTGGTGCCGCTCGTGACCCGGAAAATCCGTTGAAAGAACGGGTTGTTGGGAATATTGAGAACGCTGCCCGCGTCCTCCCGCAGCACGGTGAACATCATGTTGCGATCGACGACCCGGCCGCGTAGCGCCTCCGGCAGGATCTCGACGGTCTGGCCCTGCTGAAACGGACGCCAGACCGCGAGAAACAGCGCCGCGGTGACGTTGCTGACCATCGCCCACACGGCAAGGAAGCCGACGCCGATCACGGCGATCGCGCTCGCCAGAAATGCCCACACGCCGCCGACGCCGATGCCCCAGATGTTGAGGATCACGGAAATGACCACGAGCCACAGGCATGCCAGAGCCACCCGGCTGACGAGCAGCATGATTTCGGAGGGCAGTTGCAGGCGCGCCTCGAGTCGCGGGATCGCGCGCCGCAGCGCGCGACCGAGCGCCGCAATGGCAATCCCCGCGACGACCAGCAGCGCAAGCGTGCTTGCGAGCGCCGCCAGGCTGACGCCGTTTCGAGTTAGCCAGGCAACAACCTGATCCATACGGCCGGGTCGCACACGCAAGCCGCGCGGCAACCGGCGGGCTTGCGCCCTTTGGCGCGGCGCGCGGGGGGCAGTTACGGGACGGGTACGGTGGCCCGCGACGCGCCGGGGGTCAAGCAGCGATGCCAACGCACGCTCGCTTGCCCCCACGGCTCAGACACCGTATAGACGTGTGCCGTGCCGATCGCATTACTGGCGGGAGATTCGCATGCTCCGTCCCATCGCCGTCGCACTCGCAGTCGTCACGCTCGGCAGCGCTGGCGCATCGGCGCAGGTGACCAATCCCAACGAGAAAATCGTAGTGAATGCGCCGGCGGCGTACGCCGCCGCCCCGTATGGGGCGCGATACTACCCGGGCGTCGGGTTCCGCTACGTCTTGCCGCCGTCGGAACGGGTTTACGGCTACTACGCTGGGCCGCGCGTATACGCCTATCGCATGCGCTACCGCCCATGCGCGCGCGCATTCTGGTGGTGGGACGCTGCGCGCTGCGGACGAGCTCGCGACCGCTGGTGAGTGTCGGGTACGCCGCAGGGCCGTGCCGGTGCGCGTGATCGGCCATGCGCAAAACATAGACGCGCGTGCGTGCCGGCGACCCCGGCGCCGGTAATCACGAGGCGCGGGTGGCTGCTTCGCGCCGCGCACTCCCAGTGCGCGGGGGCGAGGGGGATGCTGGTCGGCTACGGTCTGCGGAGCGAACAAAGTCGCGCGACCCACGGCGACGCGACCCACGGCGAAGCGAACAAGCCCTAGCCCATGTTTACCGGGGACGATGCCGCGCGGCCCGCCAGCGCCGCTTGACGATCACGCTCGACGATCGCCGAGCGCGATCGCAGCCCGCGGCACACGCAACCACCCGCTGTCGGGCCGCTGCGACGGAACCTTGAAATTCCAGCCGGCGTTGAGGAAACGCGCCCCTGCCGGGGAGCCACGGCAGCGCTTGCGATTGCCTTTCCAGACGTGGAGGTCCGCCAATGGCCACGACGCTTAAAAGGCAAGTGCTGATCAACGCCCGAGCACTGATTTGCGACCCCGAGCATTGGACGATGTGGATGCTCGCGGCAACCGAGAGCGGCCAGCCGGTCGCGTGGCATGATCGTGCGGCGCGCCGCTGGTGCGCGGTAGGGGCCATTCATCGCGCGGCCTTCGACCTGGTCGGCAACAAGGAGCAGGCGGTTTGCATCGCCAGCGACGTGATCGAAAGCATCTATCCGCATGCGTGGGTGCGCAGGAGCCTGCCGGCGCTCAATGACTCCCAGGGGCACGCTGCGGTCATCGATCTCCTCGAACGCGCGGTGCTGACCGAGCGGGCTGGGTCGGCACCACGGGCGCAAGCGCTGCTGCCTACGCACTAGCACGGCGTGCAGGCGCGCAAATCCGCGCCGGCGCGACGCGCGCAGCGCGCCTCTCGGCCGCGCTGGGAATTGCCATCACCGTTGCGCAAACCTAGTATTCAGCCGTGGTATGTGGCGCAGCGGTTGGGCGCGCCAGCACAGGGTAGAGAACCATGCGAAGCAGTTTCCAGGCCGCGTTGTGGGGAATAGCGATCCTGCTGCCGATCGCGGCGCCAATGGGTCCGCAGCGTGCGACCGCAGCGGTGCAAATGGCGCAAGCTGCGCCGTGGCCGCCGCAGTGTTCGGCGCAAGAGCGCAGTATGTTGCAGCTCGAGATCAAGGCACTGCAGCGGCTGCGCGAGCTCGCGGGCGGCGACGGCGACAAGCTGTGCGCCGGAATCGAGGCGGCCGATCGCATCGACGTTGCCAAGCTGATCGATCCGAAGTCGCTCGATGCGCTATTGAACGACCGCCAGCGCGATCTGCTGCGCGCGCTCGGCGTCGATATCGCCAAGCTCGACGTCGCCAAAGTCATGCGCCTGCTCGGCATCGATTCCCCGCGCCTCGATCTGCGCGTGCTGCAGCAGCAGTGCCGGCAGACGCAGGGCGGGATCGAGGGCTTCGCGCGCGAGGAACTCGGCAAGCTCGAGCAAGAGATCGTGCGCTGCGAGGACCGCGTCTAGCAGGCCCGCGCCGGGCTTATGCGCGCGGCATGGTTTCTTGAACGCCCCGCGCCATCGGGCCCGGGCGCAGGGCGGCGGCAAAGGCGGCGAGCCAAGCATGCACGGCGCGTACGCCCTCGAAATCCGCCATGGCACCGTTGAAATGCTCGCCGGCGACGCGCAGCGCCACACCGCCGCGCCTTTCCGCCTCCGCCAACGCGGATTCGTCTCCGACATCATCGCCGATCATCACCGGGCGGCGGCCAGCGAAGGGTGCGCGTGTGTTGAGCAGCGCGAGCGCCGACCCCTTGGAATAGCCGCTCGGGCCGATCTCCAGCACCATTCTGCCTTCGCGCACAAGCAACCCCGGGCAGGAAGCGACGATCGCGCCCAGCTCGTCCGCAAGCCTGCCCTGCAGGTGCGGCGCGTGACGGTAGTGCACGGCCATTCCGGCACCCTTGCGCTCGACCAGGATGCCATCGGCGATGCCCCCGAGTGCGTCGACTTTGGCGACGATCGCCGGCGGAAGTGGCGGAGCGAGCATGCAAATAGGGCCTCCCCGCTCGGCGCGCAGCTCGGTCCCGTGCACCCCGGACGCTATCAGTCGTAGCGGCTGGAGCAGGCGATCGGCGCTTGCAATGCGCCGTCCGGTCAGCAGGGCGAAGGCTCCCCCGAGTCGCGCAACGAGCTCCTCGAGAACGCCCAACAGCGCGGAGGGGACGCAGACCGCATCCGGCGTAGGCGCCATCTCCAGCAGCGTTCCGTCGATATCGACGAACAGCGCATGCCCGTCCGGATTGCCGAGCAGCGCCTGGGCGCGCCCCGCTACCGTGCTCGCGTTGCTTTCGCGGGTCATCCCGGCGCCTTAGCGGAGGAAAGTGTATTAACTGTGGTGCCCCCCCGCCGTGCGCAATGGGGCAAGGGCGATTTCCGTGGCCGCTGCCCGAGACGAGGCCGAGGGCAGCGGGCGCCGCGCCCGCGGGCTACCGAGCCAGGCGAGCCGCTCTGCGCAAAGAATGTCGGTGCGATGTTGCCGCCAGGCGTGCCACGGCCCGGAAACGAGGGTCAGGGAATCGGCACTCTGCGATCACGGGTCCCGGCGGTTCCCCAGCGCCGATGCGCGCCAGACGGCGACGATGGGGTCGCCTGCTGCAGCTTCTCGAGGGCGGCGCGAATCGGCTCGGGCGGCAGCCAGCCCAAGGGATCGTCGGCCGAGCGCAAGCGCTCCAGGCTGGCCAAGAACGAGCGGCACCAGTCGGCCGCATCATGGCTACGCAGCTCGGCCAGCATCGCCTGGTGCCGCCTGCGCCGCTCGTCGAGGCTCATTTCCAGGGCGAGGCGAATTGCATCGGCGGTCTGATCGACGTTGTAAGGGTTGACGATCAGCGCCTCGCCCAGCTCCTCGGCGGCACCAGCGAACTGCGACAAGATCAGCACGCCCGGGTCCCCCGGATCTTGGGCGGCGACGTACTCCTTGGCGACCAGGTTCATGCCGTCGCGCAGCGGCGTCACCATACCGATACGCGAGGAACGGTAGATGCCCGGCAGCCTGCGCCGCGGGGTCGAGCGGTGAATGTAATGGATCGGCACCCAGTCGAGCTCGCCAAAGCGGCCGTTGATCGACCCGGCGAGCGTCTCGAGCTGATTGCGGATATCGCAATATGCCTCGACGCTTTGCCGGGTGGGCGGCGCAATCTGCGTGAGCACGACTTGCCGCTGGTACTGCGGGTAGCGATCGAGGAAGCGACCGAAGGCCTTGAACTTCTGCGGCAGCCCCTTGGTGTAGTCGAGGCGATCGATGCCGATGATCCGGCTTACCGCGCCGCCAGCTTGCACGAGCACTCCCTCGCGCCGAGCTTTGGCAAAGTAGCTGACGTCGATGCCGACCGGGAAGCTCGCGATCGATACCAAGCGCTCGAAGGCGCGGATGCGCCCATCCGGCACAATGCGTCCGAAAACGCCGTTTTCCAGATAGCTGACGATATTGGCGACATCCGCCTTGGTCTGCAGCCCGATTAGGTCGTAGGCGGATAGAGCGCGCGCCAGCTCCTGATGTTCCGGGATCGCCATGAAGGTCTGCCAGGGCGGGAACGGAATGTGCAGATAGAAGCCGATCGGATTTTCGACACCGCGTTTGCGCAACTCGTCGGCAAACGGAATAAGATGATAGTCATGCACCCAGATCGAATCGTCGGGGCGCAACAGCGGGCAAAGCAATGTGGCGAGCCGCTGATTGACGCCGCGGTAACGCTCGAAGAAGCCCGCCTCGAATTGCGCAAGATCGAGCCGATTGTGGAACACCGGCCAAAGCACGGAATTGGCGTAGCCGAGGTAATAGCCCTGGTGTTCGTCTTCGGTGAGAGGAACGGTCGCCATTCCGGCCCGGTGGTCGGCCGTATTGACCTCTTCGGCGGGCTTGATCTCGCCGCTCCAACCAAACCACAGCGTATTATGCGTGCGCCCGATGCCGGCGAGTGCCACGGCGACACCCCCCGCCTGCGGCGCATGCTGCAGATCGGCAACCCGATTCGAGACCAGTACGACGCGGTTCATGGCTCTCTCGTGAATAACCAGCTCGGCTTGCGCGTTACAACAGCTGAACGCCGTTAAGGTTGCACGCTAGCATGGGAATTGCGCGCAGACGATGGCGTCGGGGGCGGGCGGGGGCTAGGTTTGCGTCCAGGCCTCTTGCCAGCTGCGCGAGAGGATGCGCCCGGTGTTGACGATACCAGCCATGGAATAGGTCTGCGGCAGATTTCCCCATAATTCCGTCGTGTCCGGATGAATATCCTCGGAGAGCAATCCGAACGCGTTGCGTTGTGCCAGCAGGTCGGAAAACATCTCGCGCGCCTCCTCCTTGCGCCCGAGGGAGGCCAGGGCGTCGAGATACCAGAACTGGCAGACGAGAAACGCCGCCTCGGGCAGCCCAAAATCATCCTCGGCGTTGTAGCGCATAATGAAGCCGTTCTTGCACAGCTCCTTGCCGATCACCGCACAGGTGCGCGCGAACCGCTCGTCGGTGGCCGGCAGCAAGCCGAGTTCCGGGAGCAGCAACACGCTGGCGTCGAGCCCATGATGATCGAGCGCGCCGGCGATGGCGCCGCAGCGGTCGTCCCAGGCACGCTTGAGGATCTCGCTGCGCAGGGCCTGTGCGTGTCGCCGCCAGTACTCGGCCCGCTCGGATAGGCCGAGCCGGCCGGCGATGCGC
This sequence comes from Hyphomicrobiaceae bacterium, assembly GCA_051985875.1. GTDB lineage: Bacteria > Pseudomonadota > Alphaproteobacteria > Rhizobiales > Hyphomicrobiaceae > AWTP1-13. The sequence continues at coordinate 4,559 of JBPYEF010000190.1, read as the reverse complement.
GCCAGGCGGTCGCATGCAACCCAACACATGGTGGCCGAGTGGGTGTGTACGCGCTGTCGGCCGCGGTATTCCCACGGCCCTGCGTCGGGCTCCATGGCGAAGCGGCGCGCCTGATGGCCGAGCGGCTCCAGCCGCCGGAACAGGTCGGCATCGCCCATGCGCGGCAGCCGCTCGTCGATGAACATTTGCGAAGCGCCGAGAATGACGCTGCCGTAGGCGTCGTGCTGCAACTGGTCGGTCGCCTGATTGCCGACGCGCACCGGCCCGCATCCCTGATACCCCGCGAGGTTGGGGGCGATACGCTCCTCCAAGGGCTCATTGGCGACGATGCCGTAGACGGGGCGCAGCGGTCTTTCGAGATCGACGGCAATGTTGGTGATGTAGTGGATGTACTCCTCCATCGTCTGCGTCGCCCCTAGGCGATTGAGCGCCTTGATGACGAAGAAGGCGTCACGCAGCCAGCAATAACGGTAATCCCAGGTGCGCTTGGTCCCCGGAGCTTCGGGAATCGACGTTGTGTGTGCGGCGATAATCGCCCCGGTCTCTTCGAAGTTGCACAGCTTCAGGGTGATCGCGGCACGGATGATCGCCGCCTGGTATTCGAGCGGAACGGCCAGTGAGCGCACCCAGTCGAGCCAGTAGTCGCGTGTGCGCTCGAGAAACTCCCGCGAGGTGGTATCGACCGCGGCCTCGAAGGGCTCGTCGGATCCCAAGATCAGCGTAATCGGTTTGATCAGCGCAAACGGCGTCTCATGGGCGATATAGGAGAGCGCGGCATCGGTGGTCAGGCGCAGCGCATCGGAGCCGCCCGCAAAGCGGATGTGGTTTGATCCGAGCACGCGCGAGGCGCACGGGCCGCCGTAGTTGAAGGTCGGCCGGACGCGGATGGCGATGCGCGGCAACCCGGCAATCGGCTCGATGCGGCGTACGATCTGCGGAGGATTGTAGACCCGCTCGAAACGCTTGAAGCGCGGCATGAAGTCGATGATGTTGACGGCACTGCCGCCGCTGTCGCGTAGCGTGGTGCGCACGATTGCGGTGTTGCGTTCGTAGGCGCACTCATGCGTGACGAGGTTCTCAAGGACGACGTCGCAAAACCCCTTCTCCTCTTCTCCGGCCAGCAGCCTGGAAAAAACCGGATCGGCATCGAAGCGGGGAAAACACCACCAGACGATGCGCCCGCGCGTGTCCGCCAGCGCGGCGGTGCGGCAGTTGCCAAACGCCGCATAATCCAGGCCGCTGCCGCGCGCAGGGTCCCGTCCGATCTTCATTGCTCCCTCCCACAGCGCAAAACGGTCCACATCGGCGCATGCGCCTTCGCACCTCCGCGCATCGGCGATGAGGACGCGCGGCGATTGCGCAAATAGGCCATTGCGGCCGCCGGCGGAACCCGCCTGTGCGCCGCTGCCGCATGCCTCACGCGCGGCGGCGGCAAAGCTTGCGCTCGGTCACGAACAATTGAGCATGCGCCAGGACGCGGCGAATATCCCTCGCAGCGATAGATTGCGCGCCGCAGCACGGCGCGTGCGCCGCGCCGGGGGCGGGGCAGTAGTGGAAACCATTGACGGCCCGCACGGCAAACCCTAGGAGTTCGCGGAAGGATCCTGTTGCAATGCAGCGTCATTGCGCAGTGCGGTAAGCGGGCGCCGCAGCGATCTTGGGGCACATCGGGGGAATGCTATTGGGGGAAATCGTGGGATCTCTCCGTCTGGCTCTGTACCCAGGGCTCATCGGTCTGTCGACCTTCTGCTTCCTCGCCGCCAGCGCGCGCGCCGACGGGGACGGGAGCTTTAACATCCTCAAGCTCGCCGGCAACCATGTGCGCTGGGAGCGGCCAGCGGGTAGCCAGGGGCTCGTGGTCACCTACGGGCTGGTCTCCGCATCCGTCGAGTCGCCCGGCGCGCGCAATTGTCGCCGCATGGTCCCCCTCGAGCATCTGCTGTCTGCATCCCAGCTTTCCCCCGCCATGGTCGAAACCGAACTTGCCGCCGCGTTTGCCATGTGGGAGGGAGCGGCCAACATCCGCTTTCGTCCGGCAAACGCGGGCGAGCACCCGAACATCCTCATCGGCGCCCAAGCGGATCCTGAAGGGTGGGCATTCGCCGACGTCTTCTACGATACCGCCTCACCGGAGCGGTTTAAGCCCATCACCCAGTCCCTGGTTTGCCTCAATCCGACCAAGCACTGGAAAATCGGCTTCGACGGCGACCTCACCATCTACGATCTGCGCTACACCTTCGCCCACGAGATTGGTCACGCCATCGGTTTGGATCACCCCACCGGCGCCGGACAAATCATGGGCTATCGCTACGAAGAACACTTTCGCTCGCTGCAGAGCGGCGACCGGATGGGCGCCGTGGTCCTCTATGGCGAACGCAAGCCCGATGACGGACAGATCGCCGCAGGCGTCGTGGCACGCGACCCGCAGCCACCTTCGGCGACACGCGCAATCGCTTCGCCTCCTCACCAGTAGCCCCACGGCCGCCTCGGGTGCCGCTCAAACGGTGGCTGAATGGGACCCGGTCGGCATGCCCCGGATGTCCAGAAACAGTGCCTGGCTGATGACGGCTTTGACGTTCTCTGGGTGAAACGGCTTGGTGATAAGGAACGTCGGCTCCGGCCGCACCCCCGTCAGCAGCAGCTGGGGATAGGCCGTGACGAAGATCACCGGCACCGACACCGTGCGCAGGATCTTGTTCACCGCGTCCAGCCCCGAGCTGCCGTCGGCAAGGTGAATATCCGCCAGCACCAGTCCCGGCCGCATGCGCTCAACGGCTGCGATTGCCTGCCCCTCGGTGCGCACGATCTTGACGACGCGGTGGCCGAGGTCGCTGACCAGGCGCTCGAGGTCAAGGGCGATCAGCGGCTCGTCTTCGATGATGATCACGTCGGTCGCCATCTGGCGGGCGATCTCACGCCCTGCCGTGTCGAGCAACCGCTGCAGTTCGCTGCTGTCGACCTCGAGCACCCGCGCGGCATCGTGCGGGGAGAATTCCTCGACGGAGACGAGCAGGAAGGCCTGTCGCGCCTTGGGCGCCAGCGCATGCAGGTTGCGCTGAATCGCCGCCAGCCCCGGGTGCGGCACGCGCCCGCCGGGCTCGGTTGCAGAGCCTTTTTCGCTGATGGTCTTCAGGAACGCGCGATACAGGGCGACCCGCGGGGGAAGGTCGGCCGCATACAGTCCGGGGTCGCGGAGGATAGCCTCAAGCGTCTCTACAACGCGGGCGTCTCCGGCTTCCTGGCTACAGGTAACCGCACGTGCAAAACGCCGCAGATACGGGACGTATTCCGCAACCTGCTCGCCAACCGACATACTTCTCTTCTCCCTCCCGCGGGCATTAAGCAAAGCAGAGGGCAAAACGCTATAGCATGGTGCAGGTTCCGCTCGTGGAACTTTTTTTGTAACCTCCGCGTTGGGCGGCAGCCGGAGGCCGGTCGGCGAGCCAGAGGGAGGACGCGATGTCGGGAAAGAATGACTCGACACGTTACACGGCGGCGGAGGGGATCGCCGACGCAAGCGGGATCGATCGTACGCCGCAAGCGCGGAGTTCGGCGACAATGAGCGAACGCAGGTTACATCTCGTCCACAACGAGCCGAGCACAGGAAGGAGCATGCAAGCGGGGCCGCCCTCCCAACGTCCGCCGAAGGGCGCAGGCATGCTCGACCGGTCGCTGCAGGAACGCATCGGGGCGGTCTTGCGGGAGTCGTTCGCCGACATCGAGAAGGAGCCCCTGCCCGAGCGTCTGAGCAAGCTGATCGAGGCTTTGCACAGCGAGGAGAAGCACCGGTGAATATCGACTCCGGGCCGCTCAAGAAAGCACTGCTTGGGCTGATCCCGAACCTGCGCGCGTTCGCAGTCTCGCTATGCGGTGACGTTGAGCGTGCCGACGATCTGGTGCAAGAGACGTTGCTCAAGGCGTGGAACCACCTCGAGAGCTTCGAGCAGGGCACGAACTTGCGCGCGTGGTTGTTCACCATTCTGCGCAACACGTACTTCTCGGAATGCCGCAAGCGCCGCCGCGAAGTCGACGACCGCGATGGAGCGAAGGCGGCCGACCTGGCGGTGCACCCCGACCAGCAGGGCCACCTCGACATGCGGGACTTCCGTCTGGCGCTCAACCAGCTGCCGCCCGATCAACGCGAGGCATTGATCCTGGTCGGAGCCGCGGGCTTTTCTTACGAAGAGGCGGCGGCGATCTCCAACTGTGCCGTCGGCACGATCAAGAGCCGCGTCAATCGCGCGCGGGCCAAGCTGACCGAGCTGCTGTGTATCACCACCTCGGGCGAGTTCGGGCCGGATCCCGCGACCGAAGCCATTGTCACGCGTACCGTCAGCGGCTCGCGCCAACCCTAAAGCATCGCTGAATGCATGCGGCGCGGCGACGCGCGCGGGGCATGGGCAACCCAGCGGATAACACCCGCGCGCAAGGGCTCCGCGCCCGGGGCTGGGCCCGGGCTGGGCCAGGGCTGCTGGGCCAGGGCTGGGAACGGGCTGCGAATGAACCGCAACGGCTCAGGATATCCCGCACGCTCAGGATATCCCGCTCAAGGGATAATC
>JBPYEF010000189.1:0-3030 GCA_051985875.1 Hyphomicrobiaceae bacterium | reverse complement strand
GACCGGAGCCGAGAACATCGCGCAGGTCGTCTGGACGCCATTGCCGGAGCCGCAGGCGCAGCGCTGAACCCTGCCGTCGGGTCCGGAGGAACCCGACACAAGGAGCGGCGGGGTCTGCACCTTCGGGCAAGGCGATAGCGTAGACTGGCCGGGCTTGCTGGCGCGCATGCCTTGCGCTAGAGGCTGCGGCCTCGGCCTCCGACACGCTGCCGACGCCTCGCACACCCCGGAGTGGCGAGCGTGAGCGGCACACGGGGGCGGGAAGCGCCGATGGCCGCGATCATGGACAGCACCCGCACCTTGCGCAGCATAGCCGAGCTCACGCGGGCGGGCCTCCTCGCCGCCGATGCCGCACCCGGGCTGGAGGCCGTGGCCCGGCGCTATGCCGTCGCCATCACCCCGGAGCTTGTCCGCCTGATCGAGCCCGGCAATGGCCTTGACCCCATCGCACGCCAGTTCCTGCCGGATGTCCGGGAGCTCGTGCGGGGGCCGAGGGAGCGCGATGATCCCCTCGGCGAAGATCAGCGCACGCCGGTTTCAGGCGTCGTGCACCGCTATGCCGATCGCGTGCTCCTGAAGCTCACCCACGTCTGTCCGGTCTACTGCCGCTTCTGCTTCCGTCGCGAGGTCGTCGGCCCTGGCGGTCCGCAGGCGCTGAGCGAGGCGGTGCTCGCCGAGGCGCTGCGCTACATTGCCGGGGATCAGAGGATTTGGGAGGTGATCCTCACCGGGGGCGATCCGTTCATGCTCGCGCCGCGGCGCATCGGCGAGGTCACGCGGCGGGTGGCGGACATTGCCCACGTCAAGGTGCTGCGTTGGCACACGCGGGTGCCGGTGGTCGACCCCGCGCGTGTCACACCCGAGTTGGTGGCCGCGGTGCGCGCCGCCGACAAGCCCGCCTTCGTCGCGGTGCACGCCAACCATCCCCGTGAACTGACGCCGGCGGCACGCGCTGCCTGCGCCCGCCTGATCGACGCCGGTGTGCCCCTGCTCAGCCAGACGGTGTTGCTCAAGGGTGTCAACGACGACGCGGCCACGCTCGAGGCGTTGCTGCGGGCATTCGTGGAAATGCGCATCAAGCCGTACTATCTGCATCACGCCGACCGCGCGCCCGGCACCGCCCATTTCCGCACCAGCCTGCGGCGGGGCCAAGCGCTGATGCGTGAATTGCGCGGGCGCCTGTCGGGGGTCGCGCAGCCGACGTATGTGCTCGACATACCCGGCGGGCACGGCAAGGTGCCGGTGCTGCCGGCCTATCTGTCCCCGGACGGGCGCCTCGTCACCGATCCTGCAGGCATTGCCCACGACTACGCGGAACGCGGCTGAGACGAGTTACTTCGGGTGGTCGGCCAGAATATAAACCTTGCGCATGATGTCGGGTTGCGGCGGGGGCTCGCCGGTGGCGATCTGGTCGACGTGCTCCATGCCCGAGATCACCTCCCCCCAGAGCGTATAGGAGCCCGTCAGACTGCGGCATTTATCGCCAAAGCAGATGAAGAATTGGCTGTTGGCGCTGTTGGGGTCGGAGGTGCGGGCGGCACCGACGCTACCGCGCTTGTACGTCTCGCTGCTGAACTCAGCGGGCAGGTTCGGATAACGGGAGTTTCCGGTGCCGGTCCCAGTCGGGTCGCCGGTCTGGGCCATGAAGCCGGCGATCACGCGGTGGAATTTCAGGCCATTGTAAAAACCCTCTCGCGCCAGCTGCTTGACGCGCTGGACGTGCTTGGGTGCAAGATCCGGCCGCAGCTTGATCAGCACCCGGCCGCTCTTCAGCTCGATTACCAGGGTGTTCTGCGGATCGGGCACCTCGGCGCGGGCCGCGGCGCCGAGGGAGAAGGTGGCGATGACCATGCTGAGCATCAAAGCGAGCACTCCTTGCCTGGGGAGGGCCCGAAGTCGGCGAGCCAGACGGCGCAGCTCGCCTAGTACGGCGCGCCCCGCGGCGTTCCGCGCGCGGCGCGCGGATGCCAGCGAAGATATCGCGGGGCACGGTGTCGTCTGCATCTGGTTCTGCATGGACGCTCCTGGTGGCGACGGCCTGACCTGCTGCTGTGATGCGGGCGAGCCGTGCTCGGCCCTGCAGACCCGGCGCAGCAGCGTGCGTCGGGGGATGTGGCGGTTATCGCGCAATCGCGTCAACCTCGCCTGCGCACCGCAAGCTTCTGGCGCAACCGCTTGGCAACCTCGGGCGACACGAAGCGCGATACATCCCCGCCCATCAGCGCGATCTGACGCACCAGGGTGCCGGTGATGTAGCGCACGCCCGGGCTCGCCGGGAGGAAGACGGTATCGATTCCCGGCGCCATCGCTCCGTTCATGCCCGCCATCTGCATCTCGTAATCGAAGTCGGTGGCGTCGCGCAACCCGCGGAAGATCACCGTCGCGCCCGCACTCTTGGCGGCGGCAACGACCAGGGTGTCGAAGGTCACCACGGCGATGCGGCAGCCCTTGCCGGTCAGCGCCGCCGTCTCTGCCTTCAACATCTCGACCTTCTCTTCGCCCGAGAACAACGGGGCCTTACCCGGATGCACGCCGATGCCGATCACCAGCGTGTCGACCATGCGGGCAGCGCGGGCGATGACGTCGAGGTGCCCATTGGTGACGGGATCGAAGGAGCCCGACGTGAAACCGACGCGTTTCATCGCCGCTCCCCCCGCTCACGGGCGCCGCGCCAGAGCCAATGCCAATCCGCCAAGCAGCAACATGACGCCCGCGGCAAAGTCGATGCGCCGCAGGTGCACCGCACGTAGTGCCGTGCGCGCCCGCGCCGCCGCGAGCGTGTAGCCGACGTCGACCAGCATCAGGACGGCGACGAACAACACCGCCAGCACCGCCAGCTGGGAGCCGGGATCGCCCGCCGGATCGAGAAACTGCGGGAAGAACGCCCCGAGAAACAGCACCACCTTGGGATTGGACAAACTGACCAGCAGCCCCTGCACGTACCAGCCGCCGCGGCGCGGTGGCAGGGCCAATGGGGCGCGCTCGGGTTTGCGCCAGCACAGCCGCAGCTGGCGAACCCCGAGGTAGACG
>JBPYEF010000188.1:0-10313 GCA_051985875.1 Hyphomicrobiaceae bacterium | reverse complement strand
GCGGCGGTCGAGGCCGCCTGCGCCGCGTATGCGGCTAACGCGCAGACGGCGACGCCAGCGGCTATTGTGCGATGAGCGGCACTCCTGCAGACGACGGCGGCCATCCATCCCTGTTGCAGGGTCCGCCCCGCGTCATCACCCTCGGGCTTGCGCGCTTTGCCGACGATCTCGCCGCGCAAAGCTTCGCCGTGCGGCACGTGCAGTGGGCGCCGCCGGCGCACGGCAACGTGCTGCTCGCCGACGCGCTGGCAAAGCTCGATTGCTCGCGCAGCCTCGCCGAGCGCATCGCCAACGCCAACCGCACCACCCTCGATCGGCTGCTCGCCGCCGATCCGGTGCTCGTCGACGTGGTTCCCGCCGGTAAGGTGATCGGCGGCCTCGGCAAGGGGACGATCTTGCACGCCGGCCCGCCGATCGCGTGGGAGCGCATGTGCGGGCCGATGCGCGGCGCGATCATGGGTATCGCCGTGTTCGAAGGCTGGGCGCGCGATCTCGAGGACGCCGCAAGCCAGGCCGAGGCCGGCGCTTTCTGCTTCGCGCCCAACCACGGTCACGCCGCGGTCGGGCCGATGACCGGGATCACCACGGCGAGCCAGCCGGTTTTGGTGGTGGAGAATCGGACCTTCGGCAACCGGGCGTACTGCGTCATCAACGAAGGGCTCGGCAAGGTCATGCGCTTCGGTGGCAACGACGCGGAAGTTCTTGCCCGCCTCGCCTGGACTCGCGACGTGCTCGGACCAGCGCTCGGTCGTGCCATCAGGGGCAGCGGCGGCATCCCGCTCAAACCGATCATCGCGCGCGGCCTCGGCATGGGCGATGAAATGCATCAACGCAACGTCGCCTGCTCGAGCCTGCTGCTGCGCCTGCTGGCGCCCCAGCTGGTGCTGAGCACCAGCGACGGAAAGGTGGCGGCGCGCTGCTTGGAATTCATCGGCAGCAACGACCAGTTTTTCCTCAACGTGGCGATGGCCATGGCCAAGGCCATCACCGATCCGGCGCGCGGCATCGACGGCTCCTCGATTGTCACCGCCATGAGCCGCAACGGGGTCGAGTTCGGCATCCAAGTGTCGGGGCTCGGGGATGCCTGGTTCACCGCCCCGGCGGAACTGCCGGCCGGGCTTTTCTTCCCCGGATACACGCCCGCCGACGCCAATCCCGATATGGGCGATTCGGCGCTGCTCGAAACGGTAGGCCTCGGCGGCTTTGCCATGGCCGCCGCACCAGCGGTGGTTGGCTTCCTCGCGGCCGGACCCGCCTCGCGGGCGGGCGACTTCACGCGCGCCATGGGCGAGATCACGATCGCCTCGAGCCCCGGATGGACGATCCCCGCGCTCGACGGCGCCGGGGTTCCGACCGGCATCGACATCCGCCTGGTGGTCGAAACGGGGATTGCTCCGACCATCAATACCGGCATCGCCCACCGCCGTCCCGGCGTCGGCCAGGTGGGTGCGGGGGTGGCGCACGCACCGAGCGCATGTTTCGCTGCCGCCCTGCTGGCCTTTGCCGAGAGGATGGGCGTGGCGTGACCGTGATCCGCAACGAGGTGCACAAGGGGCTCTACCGCGACTCGGTCGCGCTGATGCGTAGTGCGCGTTCGCTCATGGCATTGCCGGGTATCGGGGATGCGGGCCTGCTGATCGGCACCGAGGCAAATAAGGAGATCCTGCGCACCGCCGGCCTGCTCGCGGCCGAAGGCGCCGCGGCGGCACCGGGCGACCTGATCATCGCCCTCAGCGCGCACGATACGGCGGCGGCCGAGGCGGCATTCGCCGAGGCGCGGCGCCTGCTCGAGGCCGATGCGCAGAACGGTGCCGCGGCGAACGCTGGCGTGTGGCAGCCGCGCAGCTTGCAGGCGGCGCTCCGGCAGATGCCCGATGCGAACCTGGTGATGATCTCGCTTGGCGGCGCATTTGCCGCGGCCGAGGCCAGGAAGGCCTTGCACTGCGGCCGCCACGTCATGATCTTTTCCGACAACGTACCGCTCGAGGACGAGGTGGCGCTGAAGGCCGAGGCACGCCACCTCGGGCTGCTGGTGATGGGGCCCGATTGCGGCACGGCGATCATCGCCGGCGCGCCGATCGGGTTCGCCAACGCCGTGCCGCGCGGCGACATTGGCATCATCGGCGCATCCGGTACCGGCATCCAGGAGCTGGCGTGCCTGATCGCCAATGCCGGTCAAGGCGTTTCGCACGCCCTCGGCACCGGTGGACGCGATCTCTCCGCGCACGTCGGCGGCATAAGCACGCTCGCCGCGCTCGATCTCCTGGAGCGCGATCCCGCGACCTCCCGGCTGGTGCTCGTATCCAAGCCGGCGGCACCGGACGTGGCGGCCCGCCTGTATGCGCGCGCGGAGGCTTGCGCCAAGCCGATCACGCTGTGCATCCTCGGGGAGGCGGAGACGTCAGTTGCAACGTCGCCGCGCGTGAGGCGGTGTGCAACCCTAGCGGAGGCTGCCGAGGCCGTGCTCGGGCGTGCTCTTGCCGCCTATCGTGGTCCCGTACCGCGCGCGCAGGGACGCGGGCGCGCGATCCGCGGCCTGTTTTGTGGCGGCACGCTCTGCGCCGAAGCGCAGTTCGTGCTGCTGCGCGCCGGCGAGGCGGTCGCCTCCAACGTGCCGCTTTCCGGCGCCGCGCTAGCCCCGGACGCGGAAGCGGAGATCAGCATACTGATCGACCTGGGTGATGATGCCCTCACGCGCGGGCGCCCGCACCCGATGCTTGAGCCTGCACAAAGGGCGGAGCCGCTCGCGCAAGCTTGCGCGGAAGAGAAGGTCGGCGTCGTACTCCTCGACGTCATTCTCGGCTGGGGTAGCGATGCCGACCCGGCCGGCGCGATCGTGCGCGCGCTTCCCGATGCCACATCCGACCGTCCCGTGATCGTTGCCTCGGTGACGGGCACGGAAGCCGATCCGCAAGTACGCTCGCGGCAGGTAGCAAAACTGCGTGCAGCCGGCGTGCTCGTCGCGCCATCGAACGCCGCCGCGGCCGCCCTGGCGCTGCAGTGCCGGCAGTGAGCGCGCCGTGGATAATGCGAGGCGCCAGTGCTTGAGGCGGCAATCACCTGCTGGGGAGCGCACGCCGAGCGCTTTGCGCGGCGGTGCACCACCGCCACCCTGAGGGGCACATTCACGCATTGCCTGCATCTCGAGGCACGGGGTGCGGTGCTGTGCATCGGCGCCGTGGGGATCGGCGCGGGCTCGCTCAACGCGACGCTCGACGAGGCGAGCTGGCAAGGCGCCCGTGCGCGGCTGCCGGCAACGGGCGGTGCGGCGCACATCGATACCGGCGCCATCAGCATCGGCGGGGCGGTGTTCACTACCGCACGGGCGGTTGCCTGGTGCCCGCCACCCTGGCCCGCATGCATCGCGCCGGCCGCCCTCGGCGCCGGCTTGGACCGCCTTGCCGAGCGCGTGCGGCGACAGGCGCCCGCCGACGGGCTTGCCCGCCTGGCATTCGCCGCCTGCGCCCCCGCGTCAACGCCCCTCTGCCGCCTCGCGCAGCCACGCCTCGCGCGGCTGGCGGACTGGATCGCAGCGCGCCTCGGCCGACCCGTCGGCGCATCGGCCCCCGTCGACCTGCTCGGGCTTGGGCCCGGACTGACGCCATCGGGCGACGACCTGCTGTGCGGCGCGTTGCTCGCGCTCAACGCCATCGCCCGCGCCGACGTGGCCGGCGATCTGTACGCCGCACTTCTGCGCGCACCCGCGCGCGTCACCTCGGTGCTGTCGTGGGCGCTGCTCGCCGCCGCCGCCGAGGGCCAGGGCGCGGAGGCACTGCATGCGCTGATCATCGCCGTGCTGCAGGATCAGGCCGCCGACCGAGCCCTCGAAAGCCTCTCCCGCCATGGCCACACGTCGGGTTGGGATAGCCTCGCGGGAGCGGCGATCGCCTTGCACGCGGCGCAGCAACACATCGGCCGTGGCGCGCCGTGGCCCGGCGCCACCGCGCACGCGTGGTAGCCCGAAACTACCGCACGGGACCGCGAGCAATAGTCCGCGCGCCATGGCGCGGTGCATGCTGTAATGGGTCCGGGGCGATTTTTACCGCGGGCTACGCGCCCGGCAAGCGCCGCCAGCCCAAGGCGGCGGTGTCGTCGGCCTCGCACGCGGCGGCCACGATCGCCGCGGCCAGCATCGCTGCACGCGTGAGCTCATCGGGCGCGACCTTGTCACGCGTATCGGCCGGCGTCAGCACGTAGCGCGAATTCGCGGTTTGATCGTCAAAACCGGCGACCAGGCGCACCGCCGGGATGCCGGCCCGCGCAAAGTTGGCGTGGTCGGAATTTTCCATCAACGGACGAAACAGGCGCAGGGGCATGCCGAGCGCCTCCGCGGTGTGCAGAAGCAGGCTTTCGACGCCGGCATAGCCGCTGGTCAGCGCCGCGAGCGCAGGCCCGCCGGCGACGGCATCGAGGTTGAGGTTGAGAGCGATGCTCGCGCGCTCCGCTGCCGAAAGCGCGGCGACGTATTCCGCCGAGCCGGTGAGCGCCCACTCCTCGAGACTGAAGACCGCGAGCCGCACCCCGCGCCGCCAACCCGCCACGTGCGGCGCCAGCGCGCGCACGACCGCCAACGCCGCGGCGAGGCCGCTGGCGTTGTCGATGGCACTCTCGCCGCCCTCGTGGCCATCGATATGGGCGCTGAGCGCCACCCATTGCGCCGAGGCGCCGGCTAGCTCAAAGATCAGCGTCTCGGTCGTCGCCGGCTCCTCCCGTGTGGCGATCAGAAGCGTCGCACGCGGCCACCCCGCGGCGCTGCGGCGCAGCGCCGCGGCCGCATCGGGCGAGATCCCCGCGGCCGGGATGCCCGCTCCGTCCTGCCGGCCGGACGATCCGGCGACCAATGCGCCTGGCAACGGGCCGGCGATCAGGAATCCCGCGGCTCCCGCCTGCAACGCAGCCACGTACTTGCGCCGCCGATGGAGGGTGCCGGCCGCGAACATCGCCTCATGGCGCACGAGCACGATGCGCCCACGAATTTCTTCCGCGTGCGCCGCGAACTCCTCAGGTGTGCCGCGCCCGAGGTCGATGACCTCGGCGGTGAGGCCGGCTTGCGGGGTGGCCACGCTACGCGTCAGCGGGTGCACGGGAGCACTGCGGCCGTCGGGTAGCAGGAGGGAAGAGCCGAGCGGCGACCAGCCGCGATAGGCGAGCGGGATCACCGTTGGCGGGCACCCGCTTGCCGCGGCGCCGCGCGCCTTGAGCAGTGCGAGCGCACGGCGCTCGCTCGCCGTTCCGGCGGCGCGCCCGCCGCAGTCGCAAATAGCCGCAAAGTCTCGCATCAGCGCCGGGTCGCGCGCCACCCGGGCGGCCACGTCGGAGGCGGCTGGCATCGCTGACCTTCCCAAGCGCTGCACGTCGGCAGGCCCCCAGGCGGCGGCCCGTGCACTGCACGCAGCGGACAACACCGCGATCGGGGTGCAAAGTCAACGCATTGCTCGCATGCGCGGACAATGCCACTGTCGGCGCTTGGCAAGGGATGCCGCGCAGCACTGTCTCGACTACGGGCGGCCAATGCCGCCAATGCCCGTTCCTTTCGCAGGGGCACGCCGCCATGGCTCGCGCTGAAATCGCCGATCGCCTCGGCAGCGCCGCGCAGAGCGCGCCGACGGCACCGATCATCGCCGCGGAGGGCGTGTCGAAGTGCTTTGCCGCGCACGCGGTGCTGAGGCAGGCCTCGCTCGCGGTAAGCGCACGCGAGGTCGTTTGCGTCGTCGGGCCGAGCGGCTCGGGCAAGACCACGCTGCTGCGCTGCCTGGCGCTGCTGGAGGAACCCTCGGAGGGACGCGTGAGGATGAACGGGGTCGTGATCGCGGCCGCCTGCGCCGACGCGACCGTGCGCCGCGCCGCGCGCGCCGTCCGCCCCGACATCGGCATGGTGTTTCAGCACTTCAACCTGTGGCCGCACATGTCGGTGCTGGAAAACGTCACCGAGGCACCCCTGCGCGTCAAGGGCATCGCCAAAGACGAAGCGGTGCGCGTGGGGGAGCAGCTGCTGGCGAAGGTCGGACTGGCGGACAAGCGCGATGCCTACCCGATGCGACTGTCAGGCGGACAACAGCAGCGGGTCGCCATCGCCCGCGCGCTGGCGATGTCGCCCAAGGTGATGCTATTCGACGAGCCGACCTCGGCGCTCGACCCCGAACTGCGGCGCGAGGTGCTTCTGGTCATGCGCCAGCTCGCAGGCGAGGGCATGACCATGATCGTCGTCACCCACGAGATGAACTTCGCTCGCGGCGTCGGCTCGCGTGTTGCCTTCATGGATCAGGGAGAAATCGTCGAGCAGACGACGCCGGCCGAGTTCTTCGCCGCACCCAGGACGGAGCGGGCACGACGCTTCCTGCAGCAGTTCGAGGACTAGCCAACACGGAGACCTGCATGCCAAGCAAGGCCAGCGACAGGCCTGTCGCACTCGCCGTAGCGCTCATCGCCATGCTCGCCCCGTGCCTTGCGGCGGCGCAGCCAGCTTCGCGTCTCTACGAGGTGACGAAGAACAAGAAACTGCGGGTGTGCCAATATCCGCTCTACTATTCGATCTCCTACCGCAATCCGGCGACCGGGGAGATCGAGGGCATCGATGCCGATCTCGCCAAGGAGCTGGCAAAGGAGCTCGATGCAGAGCTGGAAATCGTCGAGTCCGGATTTGCCACGTTCATCGCCGATCTGCAGGCCAACAAGTGCGACATCGGTATGTTCGGCGTCGGCGCGACGCTCAAGCGCGCGCAGGCGGTGGAGTTCTCCAAACCCTATCTGATCACCAACATTTACGCGGTCACGCGCAAGGACGGAAAGATTCACACCTGGGACGACATCGACCAGCAAGGGGTGAAAGCGGCGGTTTCCCTCGGCAGCTATATCGAGGTGTTCATGAAGAGCTACTTGAAGAATGCCGAGGTGGTGGCCATCGCTCCGCCCAACACGCGCGAGGCGGAGCTGGTGGCGCGACGCGTCGACGTGGTGATGACGGACTTTCCCACCGCAATCAAGGTCACCGACGAGTTCGATTGGGCGACCTACCTGCTGCCCAAGGAAAAGCTCGCGGTCACGCCCTATGCCTATGTCGTGCCGCCAGGGGACCAGATCTGGCTCAACTACATCAACCTATTCGTCGACACCATCAAGCTCGACGGCCGCCTCCTGCGCTACGCCAAGAAGCACAAGCTCGATCCGATCATCGCGCCCTGACGGCGGAGCAAGCGAGCAGCGCCGCCATGACATCCTACCGCTTCCGCTGGGATACGGTGTGGAACAACCTCGGCTTCCTCCTGTCGGGGCTGCAGATGACCCTGTTGCTTTCGGCCGTCACCCTGGTGTTGGCGATGCTCGGCGGTCTCCTGATCGCTGGGCTCGATATGGCGCGCTGGCGCCCGCTGCGCTGGGTCGGCGTGTCGTTCGGCGAGATCGTCCGCAACACGCCGATCCTGGTGCAACTGCTGTGGGTCTACTAGGTGCTGCCGATCGTGTTTGGGGTCGGTATCAACGCCATAACGGCACTGATCATCGGGCTATCGGTCTATCAGGCGGCATTCATCTCCGAAGTCTACCGCGCCGGTATTCAGGCGGTGCCTAAGGGACATCGCGAGGCGGCGCAGGTACTCGGGCTCACGCCGGCGCAAACCCTGCGCCGCATCGTGCTGCCGCAGGCGATCCGCATGACGCTGCCTCCGCTGGCCTCCAACTTCGTGCAACTGATCAAGTACTCCTCCCTCGGCGCCGTCATCTCGGTCAGCGAGATCACGCGCCGCGGCATGGAGCTGTCTTCCTCGACCTTTCGTCCGCTCGAGATCTTTACCTTCGTTGCCTTCGTCTACTTCTGCATCTGCTGGCCGCTGGCGATGGCCATCCGCATCTGGGAGCGACGCCTTGCCCGGCAGTAGTGCAAGCGGTGCGGAGCGGGCGAACGCCGCTGCCTTTGCGATTTACCAGCCCCGGCTGCCCAAGAGAGGTGATCATCATGGCTGAGTTGGCCGATGCCGAACTGTTCTCCCTTCCGCTGACGTTCATGGGTGTGCCCTACGGGCGGCCGGGCCCTGGCAATCGCGCCGCCATCATCGGCTTGCCATTCGACTGCGGTACGCACGCCTTTCGCGTCGGCGCCCGCGGCGGCCCCGATGCCGTACGCTGGCAATCGCCTCTGATCCGCCGCTACAATCCCACGCACGCCGACTTTGACCCGCTGAGCGCACTTGGGGTCGTCGACTGTGGCAACGTCAGGCTCACGCCCGGCCGCATCGTCGATGCTTTCGAGCGCATCGAGCAGGCGGTGAGCCGGGTCATCGCTGCGGGTGCGGTGCCGGTGACCATCGGTGGCGACGGTTCGGTGACGGTACCGGTGATGCGGGCGGTTGCGCGCAGGCACCGCAACCTGGTGGCGCTACACATCGATTCCCACACCGACGCCTATGTCTACGATCCGGCCGACAAATACAATGCGGCAACCCAGTTCACGCACGTCGCCGAGGAGGGGCTGCTCGATGCCGCGTCGTCCTGGCACGTCGGCATTCGCGGTACGACCTTTGCCCAAGGCGTGCTCGAAGGGGCGCGCAGGTTGGGCTACCGCGTGCTGTCGCTCGATGAGCTGTTGCGCGGCGGACTCGGCCAGCGCATGGCCGAGTTCCGCGACCAGGCCGCAGGCCGACCGGTCTACCTCTGCTTCGACATGGACGTGTTCGACCCCTCATGCGCGCCGGGCGTGTGCTCACCCTCCTGGGGTGGACTTTCGGCGCGCGAAGGCATCGATCTCGTGCGCACGCTGACCGGGCTCGACATTGTCGCTGTCGACGTGGCGACGGTCAGCCCGCCACAGGACGTCAACAACATGGCGGCGCACTTGTGCGCGCACGTGGTCTACGAAATGTTGGTACTGCTCTGCCGGCAAGCGGGACTTGCCCCACAGTAGGCGGCGTGCGCCAGGAGAGTGGCATACCCCGCGACTTTGCGCCGCGCATCCCCGCGTCAGGAGAGAGCGGTGTACGGGCGCATCTGGCGCCGCACGCTATCCCCGGCGCGGGAGCGTGCGACAATGGGGCATGGACCGACCATCGGGCATGCCGGCGGTCAAATGAGGTCATGCGGACGCCCCCGCGAACACACGGCCGTCGGCGCGATCTTGCCGAACGCTGCGCGCTGCAGCGGTGGGCTGCCGGTTCGGCTATGCTATGTGTGAGCGCCGGTCGCGGCTCGGCTGCGGGGAGACACGCCGCGCATCGCAATTACGGCTGGAAGCGCACGGAGGAGGAAGTCATGTCGGTCGACATTGAGGAAATTCGCCGTCGGCTCGCCGAGCTTGGCTCGCGCATCGACGCAAAGGTACGCGAACTGCGCGAACAGGGCGTCCTGCACGGCGAGGCGCGCCAAAGGGCCGCGGAGCTGCAAATTGAACACGCGCGCATCCTCAAGTCGGCAACCCAGCAACCGCATGGCTTGCGCGGCGTTCTTGCCGCGGAACTCGGCACCGACGTCGAGATCCTCAACCATTCCTTCGATCGCTGGGTCGCGCACGTCGACGGCGAGAGCGAGCGCCGCTGACGGCGTGCCACGTCGCCTTGTGACGCAATCTTTGCGGCGAGCCGGATCGCCCGATCGCAAGCGGGCGCGCGTGCGGCATGCCCGCGCCATTCGCAAACGCGCATCCAGCCGGGAAACGTGTTGCAGCTCAGGGCCTTTCACCGTCGCGGCTCGCGCCGATGGCGGACATCGGGGCCGGAGGGCGCGGGTGTGGCGGCGCTGCTCTGGTAATGCACCATTGACGGCGGCGCCAAGCAACGGGAACTCGGCTGGCGACGCCGGCGTTGTTGCCGGGTCACCGCTCCGAAGCTGCACCCACAGGATGAAGCGTTGCGCTCCCGGTCCGCCCTGTTTCTCCTTTGCAGCGCGTTGCTGTTGCCTCTTCTCGGCAGCACCGCTTCGGCACAGAACGCAAGTGGTGGGCAGCAGCGGTTCTCGCCCGCGCTGGTAAAGCGCCTCGCCGCCAACCTCGCCAAGCAGCCGTTCGTTCCCCCACCGGCGCCCAGCTCGGAGCGCTGGGCCAACCTCGGCTATGACCAGTACCGCGACATCCGCTTTCGCCGCACACGCGCGATCTGGCACGGAGAGCACAGGAATTTCGAGCTGCAGCTGCTACCGACCGGGTGGCTGTACAAGGCCCCCGTGAGCATCAACGTGGTCACCGACGGCCTGGCGCGAGCAATCACCCCAGACAACGCATGGTTCACGTTCGGCAGCGTGGTCGGACCGCCCGGCGATGCACCACCAATCGGCTTTTCCGGGTTCCGCATTACCGGCCCGATCAATCGACCACGCGTGTTCGACGAGAT
>JBPYEF010000187.1:0-8581 GCA_051985875.1 Hyphomicrobiaceae bacterium | reverse complement strand
CATATGAACGAGTCCACCGGCAAGGCGGGCCGCACCCGCTGGCGCGGCACCCGGCCGACCGTGCGCTCGATCGCCATGAACCCGGTCGATCATCCCAACGGCGGGCGGACCAAGGGCGGCAAGCACTGGGCGACGCCCTGGGGCAAGCCGACCAAGGGTGCCAAGACGCGCAAGAACAAGGCGACGGACCGCTTCATCGTGCGTCCGCGTCACCTCTCGAAGTAGGAGGCCAAGAACGTGTCACGCTCGGTCTGGAAGGGTCCGTTCGTCGACGGCTATCTGCTGAAGAAGGCGGAGAAGGCCCGCGCCTCGGGCCGCAACGAGGTGATCAAGATCTGGAGCCGGCGCTCGACCATTCTGCCGCAGTTCGTGGGCCTGACGTTCGGCGTGCACAACGGCCTGAAGCACGTGCCGGTGACGGTGACGGAGGACATGATCGGCCACAAGTTCGGCGAGTTCTCGCCGACGCGCATCTTCCACGGCCACAGCGGCGACAAGAAGGCGGTACGGGCCAAGGCCTAGCGGCACGGGCGCGATCGAGGTGATAGGCGATGGGTAAGGCAAAGCGCGAGCGCATCCTCTCCGATAACGAGGCGCAGGCTGTGACCCGCAATCTGCGGGTCTCGCCGCAGAAGCTCAACCTGTTGGCGCAGATGATCCGCGGCAAGAAGGTCGATGCGGCCCTCGCGGATCTGGCGTTTTCGCGCAAGCGCATCGCCGAGGACGTCCGCAAGTGCGTGATGAGCGCCGTCGCCAATGCCGAGAACAACCACAGCCTCGACGTCAATGAACTGGTCGTCGCCCAAGCCTACGTCGGCAAGAACCTGACCATCAGGCGCTTTCATGCGCGTGGTCGCGGGCGCATGAGCCCCATTCAGAAGCCGTTCGCGCAGCTGACCGTGGTGGTAAGGGCACAAGCAGAGACCCAAGCAGAGGAAGGCGAATAATGGGACACAAGGTCAACCCGATAGGCCTTCGCGTCGGCATCAATCGCACCTGGGACAGCCGCTGGTATGCGAGCCGTGGCGAATATGGCCGCTTGCTGCACGAGGATATCCGCATTCGCGAGCACATCATGAAACAGCAGCGCCAGGCGGGCATTTCCAAGGTCGTGATCGAGCGGCCGCACAAGAAATGTCGCGTGACCGTGCACACGGCGCGCCCAGGCGTGCTGATCGGCAAGAAAGGCGCCGACATCGAGAAGCTCAGGGGCGAGCTTGCCAAGCTCACCTCCTCGGAGGTGCATCTGAATATCGTCGAGGTCAGGAAACCCGAGATCGACGCGACGCTGGTGGCCGAGACCATCGCCCAGCAGCTCGAGCGCCGCGTCGCCTTCCGTCGCGCCATGAAGCGTGCGGTGCAGTCGGCGCTGCGGCTCGGCGCGCTCGGCATCCGCATCAACTGCTCCGGACGGCTCGGCGGTGCGGAGATCGCCCGGCTCGAGTGGTATCGCGAGGGGCGCGTGCCGCTGCACACGCTGCGCGCCGACATCGACTTCGGTTACGGCGTCGCCCAGACCGCCTACGGCGTGATCGGGGTGAAGGTGTGGATCTTCAAGGGCGAGATCATGGAGCATGATCCGCTGGCGGCGGAGAAGCGGGCGATCGAGGCGCAGGAGGGCGGTGGTGCCCGCCGCCGCAGCGGTGGCGATCACCGTGACGGCGCGTGGACCGGCGAACGCCAAGGCGCAGAGGCCAAGGCCTAATGCCGAGCCCGAGCGCAGGGGAGATGTGAAGCATGCTGCAACCAGCACGAAGCAAATTCCGCAAGGCCTTCAAGGGCCGTATTCACGGCCAGGCGAAGGGCGGGACGACGCTGAACTTCGGCTCCTACGGCCTCAAGGCGATTGAGCCTGAGCGCGTTACGGCACGTCAGATCGAGGCGGCGCGGCGGGCGATCACGCGCGCCATGAAGCGTGCAGGGCGGGTGTGGATCCGCGTGTTTCCGGACGTACCGATCACCAAGAAGCCGGCCGAGGTGCGCATGGGATCGGGCAAGGGCGCCCCGGAGCTGTGGGTTGCGCGCGTCAAGCCGGGGCGCATCATGTTCGAGCTCGACGGCGTCAGCGAAGCGACCGCGCGCGAGGCGCTCGATCTCGGTGCCGCGAAGCTGCCGATCAAGACCCGCATCGTCAAGCGCGTGTTTTGAGCAGGGGCATAAGCAGTTCGCCATTGTCCACGAGGACGCTGATGAAGGCGCAAGAGTTCAGGCAGATGACGCTCGACCAGCTCGACGATCAGCTGGCCAAGCTGAAAAAGGAGCAGTTCAATTTGCGCTTTCAGCGCGCGTCGGGGCAGCTTGAGAACACCGCGCGGGTGCGCGAAGTCCGTCGCGACATCGCCCGCGTCAAGACGGTTCTGACGCAGAAGCAGAATGGGCCCAAGCCCGGTGACTGAGGGTTGAAGAGAGAGGTTGCAGCGCATGCCGAAGCGCGTACTACAGGGCGTGGTGGTGTCGGACAAGAATGCCAAGACCGTGGTGGTCGAGGTCGAGCGACGCTACACCCATCCGCTGTTCAAGAAGACCGTGCGCCGCTCGAAGAAGTTTCATGCGCACGACGAGGACGCCGCCTTCAAGGTGGGCGACATCGTGTTCATCGAGGAGAGCAGGCCGATCTCCAAGAACAAGCGGTGGGTCGTGCTGAAGGATAGAAAGGTGTGATGCGCCGAGGCGGACGTTACCGGGTCCGCCGCGGGCATGAACGAGGACGCGCGTCATGATCCAGATGGAAACCAATCTCGACGTAGCCGACAATTCCGGCGCGCGGCGCTTGCAATGTATCAAGGGCTTGGGCGGGTCGAAGCGCAAATACGCGACGATCGGCGACACCATCGTCGTATCGGTCAAGGAGGCGATCCCGCGCGGGCGGGTGAAGAAGGGCGAGGTGATGAAGGCGGTCGTGGTGCGAACCGCCAAGGGTGTGCGCCGCCCCGACGGCTCGTTGATCCGCTTCGATCGCAATGCGGCGGTGTTGATCAATCCGCAAGGCGAACCGATCGGCACGCGCATCTTCGGTCCGGTGACGCGCGAGCTGCGGGCGAGGAACCATATGAAGATCGTCAGCCTCGCGCCGGAGGTGCTGTAGATGTCGGCCGCCAAGATCCGCAAGGGGGATTCGGTGATCGTCACCACCGGTCGCGACAAGGGCAAGCGCGGCGAGGTGTACCGCGTGATGCCCAAGCAGGCGCGGGCACTGGTGCGCGGGGTAAACCTGGTGCGCCGCCATCAGCGCCAAACCGCCGCCCAGGAAGGGGGCATCGTCTCCAAGGAGGCGCCCATCCACCTGTCGAACCTGGCGCTGTTGGATCCCAAGGACGACAAGCCGACGCGCATCGGCTTCAAGACGCTCGAGGATGGCCGCAAGGTGCGCATTGCCAAGCGGTCGGGTGAAGAGATCCCGGAGAAGAGCTGACCATGGCCGCGGATGAGAAGGAGAACAAGCCCGGCAAGCCCGATCGCCAGAAGGGTGGCGCGCCCGCCAAGGGCAAGGAGCCGCGCGACGCCCAAAAAGGGGGTGGCAAGGGGGCACCGGCGACGGGGGCCAAGGGAGCGCCTCCGGGGGCGGGGAAGGGCAAGGGAGCCGGCCGGCCCCAGGGGCAGCCCCAGGAGGCCGCCGCCAAGGCCGACCGGTCGCAACGGGCGCCCCGGCCCAAGGATTACAAGCCGCGCTTGAAGAGCCACTACGAGAAGGTGCTGCGCGCCGAGCTCGCCAAGCAGTTCGGTTACGCCAACCCCATGCAGATCCCGCGCCTGGAAAAGGTCGTGCTCAATATGGGCATCGGCGAAGCGGTCAACGATCGCAAGAAGGTCGACAGCGCGGCAAAGGACTTAGGGATGATCGCCGGGCAGCGCGCGGTGATCACCCGCTCGCGCAAGTCGATCGCCACCTACAAGCTGCGTGACGGCATGCCGATCGGCTGCAAGGTGACCCTGCGCGGCGACCGCATGTACGAGTTCATGGACCGTCTGGTTACGATCGCACTGCCGCGGGTGAAGGATTTCCGCGGCCTCAACCCGAAGAGTTTCGACGGGCGCGGTAACTTCGCCCTCGGGCTCAAGGAGCACATCGTCTTTCCCGAGATCGACTACGACCAGGTTGCGGAGATCTGGGGCATGGACGTGATCGTGTGCACCACGGCGGGCAACGATGACGAGGCGCGTGCGCTGCTGCGCGGCTTCAACTTTCCATTTCGCAGTTGAAGGGTTTGAGGGGCACTGGCTGCCTCGGAGGAAGACATGGCCAAGCAAAGTTCCGTCAACAACAACGAGCGGCGGCGCAAGCTCGTCGCCCGCTATGCAACGAAGCGCAAAAAGCTGAAGGAGATCGCCAAGGATCTCAACAAGCCCGCCGAGGTGCGCTTTGCGGCGCAGCTGAAGCTCGCCGAGTTGCCGCGCAATTCCTCGCCGACGCGGGTGCGCAACCGTTGCGAGCTCACCGGCCGCGCGCGCGGCTACTACCGCAAGCTCAAGGTCTGCCGCAACATGCTGCGCGAGCTTGCGAGCCAGGGCCGCATTCCCGGCATGGTGAAGTCGAGCTGGTAAAGGAGGACGGCAGGCATGAACGATCCGCTCGGCGATTTGCTCACGCGCATTCGCAATGCTCAGGAGCGCCGGCGACCGAAGGTCAGCTCGCCGGCTTCCAAGCTGCGCGTGCGCGTACTTGATGTGCTGCGCGATGAGGGATATATCCGCGGCTACTCGCGGGTCGACCACAAGAACGGCCAGTCGGAGCTCGAGATCGAGCTCAAGTACGCCAACGGCCAGCCGGCCATCCGCGAGATCAAGCGGATCTCCAAGCCCGGACGGCGCGTGTACAAGGCGGTACGCGATTTGGCAACCGTCGCCAACGGCCTCGGCGTCGCCATCCTGTCGACCCCCAAGGGCGTGATGTCGGATTCGCGGGCGCGCGAAGAAAACGTCGGCGGCGAGATCCTCTGCAACGTGTTTTGAGGCGCATCGCGCGGCTTGGTCCGTGGACCTGAGGCAAGGAGTCGGGAGCCGACAATGTCGCGAGTTGGACGAAAGGCGATCGTGCTGCCCGCCGGGGTCACGGCGATGGTGGCCGGGCAGAACGTCAAGGTGAACGGCCCGAAGGGCGAGCTCTCCTTCAGCTGCCCCGAGCAGTTGAAAGTCGCCCACACGGCGGAGGGCATCGAGCTGCAGCCCCTCGACGCCAGCAAGCAGGCGCGCGCCCTGTGGGGCATGGCGCGCACGCGGGTGCTGAACCTGGTGCAAGGGGTGACCACCGGCTACTCGCACACCCTTGAGATCCACGGCGTCGGCTTCAAGGCGGCGCTGAAAGGAAAGGACGCGCTGCAGCTGCAGGTCGGCTTCAGCCACGATGTCGTGCACAAGATCCCGCCCGGCGTCGAGGTCAAGGTGGCCGGCGCCAAGCAGGAGCTGATCGAGGTCTCTGGGATCGACAAGCAGAAGGTCGGGCAGATGGCCGCCGAGATTCGCGCTTCGCGCCCTCCGGAGCCCTACCAGGGCAAGGGCATCCGTTATCGCGGCGAGCACATTCACCGCAAGGAAGGCAAGAAGAAGTGAGGGGCAGATGCTCGGGCGAATGAGTCAGTTCGACCGCCGCGCGCGGCGCGTGCGCGGTCAGTTGCACACCAAGGGCAAGGGACGACCGCGCCTTTCCGTGTTCCGCTCCTCCAAGCACATCTACGCCCAGCTGATCGATGATGCGCACGGCCGCACGCTCGCCGCCGCCTCGAGCCTGGAAAAGGACATGCGCGTCGAACTGAAGACGGGAGCCGACAAAGCCGCCGCCGCTGCGGTCGGCAAGCGGCTGGCCGAGCGTGCGCTGAAGATCGGCATCGACCGGGTGGTGTTCGACCGCGGCGGCTACCGCTATCACGGTCGCATCAAAGCCCTGGCCGACGGGGCCCGCGCAGGCGGCCTCAAGCTGTAAATCCTCGGACTGAAGCATCGAAACGAGAGGCACCCAACGTGGCGCGCAACCCAAGAGACAGAGACCGCGGTCGCGATCGCGAAGAGCGCGACAGCGAGTTCAAGGACAAGCTGGTGCACATCAATCGCGTTGCCAAGGTCGTCAAGGGCGGAAAGCGGTTCGGCTTTGCCGCCCTGGTGGTCGTCGGCGACCAGAAGGGCCGCGTCGGCTTCGGACACGGCAAGGCGCGCGAGGTGCCCGAGGCGATCCGCAAGGCGACCGAATCCGCGCGGCGCGCGCTGATCCGCGTGCCGCTGCGCGAAGGGCGCACCCTGCACCACGATTCGGAGGGTCGGCACGGCGCCGGCAAGGTGGTGCTGCGCTCCGCCCCGCCGGGGACCGGCATCATCGCCGGCGGACCGACGCGGGCGGTGTTCGACATGCTCGGCGTGCAGGACGTGGTCGCAAAATCGCTGGGTTCAACCAATCCCTACAATATGGTGCGGGCCACCTTCGATGCGCTTGCGGCGCAGGAAAACCCGCGCGGAGTTGCCGCCCGCCGCGGCAAGAAGGTTAGCGAGATCGTCGCCCGGCGCCGTGATGGTGCTCAAGAGGCCGATGCCGCCGGGGAAGCGGCCTGAGGCAGGGCCAGGGCACACGAGGATCGTACCATGGCATCCGAGAAAGCCGGCCCGTCGCTGGGCAACGCGAAGAAGACGATCACCATCGAGCAGATCCGCAGCTGCAATCGGCGGCCGAAGGTCCAGCAAGACACGCTGCTCGGTCTGGGCCTCAATAAGCTCCGGCGACGCCGCACGCTCGAGGACACGCCCGCGGTGCGCGGCATGATCCAGCGGATTAGCCACCTCATAAGGGTGGTGGAGGAGTGACGTCCTCTCCATTCTAGCGCTGGTGGCGCTCGGGATGGAGCTTCCCTCTGCAGGGGTCCAACGCCCTGGACCGGAAAGGCATGGCAACGATGCGGCTCAACGAGCTCAAGGACAATCCCGGATCGCGCAAGCTGCGCTTGCGCATTGGCCGCGGCATCGGCTCTGGCATGGGAAAAACCGGCGGGCGCGGCGGCAAGGGCCAAACGGCGCGGTCTGGGGCACGCCTCGGTGGGTTCGAGGGCGGCCAGATGCCGCTGCACCGGCGCTTGCCCAAGCGCGGCTTCAACAAGCGCGATCGCAAGGTCTACAACGAGATCAACCTCGGGCGGCTGCAGTTGGCGGTCGATCAGGGTCGCCTTGCCACGGCGGCGCCGGTCGACGTCGCGGCGTTGCGCGCCGCAGGGCTGATACGTCGACCGCTTGCCGGTGTGCGCCTGCTGGGCGAGGGCGAGCTCAGCGCCAAGCTCGTGCTCGTCGTCGACCATGCCTCGGCCGGCGCCCGGGCCGCCGTGGAGAAGGCCGGCGGGTCGATCACGCTGATCGTACGCAAGGTGCTCGCCGACGACGAGGCCAAGCGCAAGAAATCGGCGGCCAAGAAGGCCAAGGCGGGCAAGGCTAAGGGTCCTGTCGGCGAGACCTAGCGGGCTGGCCGCGGCGGGATTCCTCGCGCCGGCGCTTGCACCACCCCGCCGCGGGCCCCATCTTCCATTGACCGCGGGCGCCGCGGGTGCAAGCGGGGCAAATCGGGGGTGCAAACGGTACGGGCGGCGGCCGGCTGCGGCGCGCCCAGGGAGAGAGCGATGGTTTCCGCCGCGGAGCAACTTGCCTCCAATCTCAACTTCGGCGCCTTCGCCAAGGCCGAGGAGCTGAAAAAGCGCCTGTGGTTCACGCTCGCCGCGCTCGTCGTCTATCGGCTCGGCACCTATATCCCGATCCCCGGCATCAATCCGGCGGCCTTTGCCGAGAGCTTCAAGGCGCAGTCCTCCGGCATCCTCGGCATGTTCAACATGTTTTCGGGGGGTGCGGTCGGGCGCATGGCGATCTTCGCCCTCAACATCATGCCCTACATCTCCGCCTCGATCATCATGCAGCTGATGACGAGCGTGGTGCCCACCCTTGAGCAGCTGAAGAAGGAGGGCGAGCAGGGCAGGAAGCAGATCAACCAGTACACGCGCTACATGACCGTGGCGCTCGCCGCCTTCCAGGCCTACGGCATCGCCTTCGGACTTGAGGGATCACGCGGGGCCTCGGGTCCCGTGGTCATCGACCCCGGGTGGTTCTTCCGCATCTCGACCGTCGTCACCCTGGTCGGCGGCACCATCTTCCTGATGTGGTTCGGCGAGCAGATCACCGCGCGCGGGGTTGGCAACGGCACCTCGCTGATCATCATGTCCGGCATCGTCGCCGGGCTGCCCGGGGCGCTGGCGGGCCTGCTCGAATTGTCGCGCCAGGGGGCGATCTCCTGGCCGCTGCTGATCGGGCTGTTCGCCCTGATGCTCTCGGTCGTTGCCGCGATCGTGTTCATCGAGCGCTCCCAGCGCCGGCTGCTGATCCAGTATCCGAAGCGCCAGATGGGCAACCGCATGTTTCAGGGGGACGCGTCCCACCTGCCGCTAAAGCTCAACTCCTCGGGCGTGATCCCGCCGATCTTTGCCTCTTCCCTGCTGCTGTTGCCGACCACGGCCGCGCAGTTCAGCCAGGGCGCGGGGCCCGAATGGCTGAACGCGCTCGTCGCCTCGCTCGGGCGCGGACAATGGCTGCACATCGTCATCTACGTGGCGCTGATCGTGTTCTT
>JBPYEF010000186.1:0-4729 GCA_051985875.1 Hyphomicrobiaceae bacterium | reverse complement strand
GGGATGATCCGCGCGGATTTCGATGTCGCGGCGCTGGCGGAGGCATACGAGATCGGCGGCGCGACCTGCCTGTCGGTCCTGACCGACACGCCCTCCTTCGGCGGGGCGCCAGAGCACCTCACCACGGCGCGCGCCGCAACGCGCCTGCCCGTGCTGCGCAAGGACTTCATGCTTGACCGCTATCAGGTGCCCGAAGCGCGCGCGCTCGGCAGCGATTGCATCCTGATCATCATGGCGGCCCTCGACGATGTGGCGGCCGCCACGCTGTGCGCCTACGCCAAGGTTTGGGGCATGGATGCGATCGCCGAGGTGCACGATGCGGCCGAACTCGACCGGGCACTCAAGCTCGAGTGCCGGCTTATCGGCATCAACAACCGCGATTTGAAGACGTTCATCACCAACCTCGAGACGACCGAGGCTCTTGCCCCGCGGGTGCCGCGGGACCGCATCGTCATTGCCGAGAGCGGCATCGCCGGCCGCGCCGACATCGAGCGGCTGGCGCGGGTCGGGGTTTTTGCCTTTCTCGTCGGCGAGAGCCTGTTGCGCCAGCCCGACGTCGCCGCCGCGACACAGGGCCTGATCGGTGGAGGCCGCACATGAGCCAGGCGCGCGGCGGCTTGTGTTGCGAGGGGAACCGCTGCCGCGGGCAACGCCGCGCCGCTCGGGTCACGAACCGATGAGCAAGCTGAGCCACATCAACGACAGGGGCGAGGCGCGCATGGTCGACGTCACGCCGAAACCCGTCACGCAGCGCACCGCGCGTGCCGAGGGCTTCATCAGCATGGCGCCGGCAACGCTCGCCCTGATGTCCCGCGGCGAGGCAAAGAAGGGCGATGTGCTGGCGGCGGCGCGCATCGCCGGCATCATGGCCGCGAAGCGGACGCACGAACTGATCCCCCTCTGCCACCCGCTGGCCATCACAGAGGCGGCCGTGACTTTTGCGCCCTGCGAGCAGCCGAGCGGCGTGCGCGTCGAAGCGCACGTCACCGTCGCGGGACGCACCGGGGTCGAGATGGAAGCGCTGAGCGCCGTCGCGGTCGCCTGCTTGACGATCTATGACATGTTGAAGAGCGCGGACAAAGCGATGACCATTGGCAACATCCGATTGCTGGAGAAACGCGGCGGCCGTTCCGGGACCTATCGCGCGGCCGAGGGCTGAGCCGATGCCTGCGATCAGCGTCGAGGAAGCGCTGCGGCGCATTCTGGACGGTGCCCAGCCGACCGCCGCCGAAAGCGTAGCCATCGCCGGTGCGCGCGGCCGCACGCTTGCTGAACCGGTTGCCGCGTTGGTGACCCAGCCACCCTTCGACGCCTCGGCCATGGACGGGTTCGCGGTGCGCGAGAGCGACGTTGCACGGCTGCCGGCGCGCCTGACGTTGATCGGAGAGGCCGCCGCCGGTCATCCCTTCGCCGGCACCATTGCCGCGGGGCAATGCGTGCGCATCTTCACCGGTGCGCCACTGCCGCCCGGCGCCGACGCCGTGGTCATCCAAGAAAATGCGCGGCGCGAGGGCGCGAGCATCATCGTGGAACACGGTGCGCCCGACCGCGACCACGTGCGCAGCCGCGGGTTGGACTTCCGCGAAGGCGCGGTACTGCTGGCGCCCGGTCGCCGCGTCGGTCCGCGCGAGGTCGCTCTTGCCGCCGCCATGGGGCACGGCAGCCTTCGCGTGCACCGCAAGCCGCGCCTCGCGGTGCTGGCGACCGGCGATGAGCTGGTACCCCCCGGCACCCGCGCCGGCCCCGGACAGATCATCTGCAGCAATCATCTCGGCGTGGCGGCACTGGCTGAAGCGACGGGAGCTGAGGTGGCCCTGCTCGGCATTGCCCGCGACACCCGCGAGAGCCTGCATAGCCATTTCGCCGCGGCCAATGACGCCGATGTGGTCGTGACGATTGGCGGCGTCTCCGTCGGCGATCATGATCTGGTGGCGCCGGTGCTCAAGGAGCGCGGCATGACGCTGGCGTTTTGGACCGTCGCCATGCGCCCGGGCAAGCCGCTGATGTTCGGGCGCCTCGCCGGAGCGAGGGTGCTCGGATTACCCGGCAATCCCGTGTCCGCGTTGGTGTGCGCGCGGGTATTCCTCGTACCCCTGCTCCGCGCCCTGCTCGGCATAGCCCATCGCCAGGAACTTGCGGTGAGCGCACGCAGCTCGGTGCCGCTGGCGGCAAACGGGCCGCGCCAGCACTACATGCGGGCGCGCAGGCGCACCGGCGACGATGGCATTGCCGCGGTGACGCCGCTGCGCTCCCAGGATAGCTCGCTCCTGGCACCGCTGGCCGAGGCCGACTGCCTGCTCGTTCGTCCCCCCAACGCACCCGCGCTCGACGCGGGGGGTCTCGTGCCCGTTCTGCCGCTCGACCTGTGAGCATGCGCTGGGCCGTTTGCAAAGCACCGTCGTGCGTGGCAAACGCCAAGGCTTGCGGAACATCACCGGAACATCTATGCTGTTCCTGATTTGTACGACTCGTCGGCACTCTCTACGAGGCTCGGGACGATGCTCACGACCAAACAGAAGGAACTGCTGGTGTTCATCAACGGTCGTCTGCAGGAGACCGGGGTTCCCCCCTCCTTCGATGAGATGAAGGAGGCGCTCAACCTGCAGTCAAAATCGGGGGTTCACCGGCTGATCATTGCCCTTGAGGAGCGCGGCTTCATTCGCCGCCTGCCGCACCGGGCGCGTGCGATCGAGATCGTCAAGCTACCGGAGGCAGTAAGCGGCGAGGCCCTGCCGCAGCGGCGCGGCGGGTTCGCGCCGAACGTCATCTCCGGCTCGCGCCGGCCCGCGCAACTTGCCTCGCCTCCTGCCAACTTCGCCGAACTGCGCGCCGGCAGCGTGCCGCTGATGGGCCGCATTGCCGCGGGTGTGCCGGCGAGCGCCATCCAAAACCACACGCAGGACATTGCCGTGCCGCCGGAGATGGTCAGCGGAGGCGAGCACTTTGCGCTGGAGGTCAAGGGTGATTCGATGATCGAGGCGGGCATCAACGACGGAGACATCATCATCTGCAAACGCTGCGACACGGCGCAGAACGGCGACATCGTCGTCGCCCTGGTGGAGAAGGAAGAGGCGACACTGAAGCGACTGCGCAAGCGCGGCGCCTCGATCGCCCTCGAGGCCGCCAATCCGAATTACGAGACGCGCATCTTCGGCCCCGATCAGGTCGACATTCAAGGCCGACTGGTCGGCTTGATCCGGCGCTTTTGAGGCCGAGGGGCGCGCATCCGCACGCTGATTCGCTTGCTGGCGAAGCACCGGACACGATCGGCCGTTGGCGCACGAGCGAATTTGCGCGCTGTCCTTATGGGACGCCTCGAAGCAGCAGCAGCGTTGACACCCGTGCCGCGCGCGCCCGACACACTCGGGCCTCTTCACGCACGTCCCCAGTGCGCACAGTCCCCAGGCGTTCTGGCAAAACTTTGCCTGGGCGTGTTTTCGCGGCCACCATCTGCCATCTTCGTTCTCGCGCGCTCTTGCTCCGCGCCCGCGCCCTCATTTATGACCGAATATGCAGCAAGCATTCCGTAAACGACTGATTCGGCCAGCCATTGAGGGACCCCTGCATGTCAAAAATGATAAACTTCGTCGAGGACATGCGTGCGCGACTAGACGCCATCGCCGACGCCGAGCAGGCGCTCGTGCGCGCGCTCGCGGAAGCGCTCAGCCGCGTCGACCAGAAGCTGCTGCAGGACGTGCGCAGCATCACGACCGAGCACGAGGCGCGCCGCGGCGTGATTCTCGGCGAGTTGCAGGCGCTGGCCTCGCGCATGGGCGCGTTGCCCGCGCCGCGCGAGCCGGTCGCCGAGATCGCCTATGAGCCTGTCGCGGAGAGTCCGACGCCGGCCAACGATCCGGAGCCTGAGTTTGGCCGTGGCGACTGGCGCGAAGCGGCGAATAATATCCAGCAGGAGCTCGAAGTCTTTGCGCGGCGGCGGGCGTCTTCCCATTGACCCGGGCGGCGCACGCAGCACCGTCCAGTAGGCCGAACGCGTCGCCCCGAGCTAGCGCGCATCCTTCTTGAGGAAACGGCCGGCAACCCACCCCTGCTTGCCTCGGTACTCGACGCGGCACCACTTGGTTTGCGCCTCCTGGCGCTGCTGCTCGCTCATGCGCATCCACTGCTCAAGGGCGGGTTGGTTGCGTCGACAACCGAGATGCTTGAGGCCGCGCGCGTTCGGCGGGATCCGGGCGAGGCTGCGGCTGTCGGCAGATGGCATGTCGCGCAGGTAGAGCACGTCGCCGGCAGCAACACCCGTCACCGCCCAGAAGGCCTGCTGTTCGCCTGCACCGGCGCGCTCGGTCCCGGACGGAGCAAGCAGGGCAACCACGCCAAGGACGATGATCGGTGCGCCGCGTTGCATGACGTCGATTCCCATGGTGGCCGGCGCATTCAGGGGGGCGAATGTGCCTTGG
This sequence comes from Hyphomicrobiaceae bacterium, assembly GCA_051985875.1. Lineage (GTDB taxonomy): Bacteria > Pseudomonadota > Alphaproteobacteria > Rhizobiales > Hyphomicrobiaceae > AWTP1-13. The sequence goes on along the minus strand of JBPYEF010000186.1, from coordinate 314 downwards.
ATGAGGCGGCAATGGTCCGGGATCGCCCCTAGCACGGCTAGCCGCCGCGCCTATTGCCCTGCCCCGCGGGCGACGCGCGCCCCACTGTGGCCTTCGCGGCGGCTTCGCTCACCTTCGCCCAGGTGTCGCGCAGCGAGACCGTGCGGTTGAAGACGAGATGCCCCGGCGTGCTGTCGCGATCGCGGCAGAAGTACCCCTGGCGCTCGAACTGCACGGCGGCTTCGGCATTGGTCTCGGCGAGCGCACGCTCGATACGCGCCCCCCGCAACACGGTCAGCGAGTTGGGATTGAGGTCCGCGACGAAGTTCGCGGCA
>JBPYEF010000185.1:0-2827 GCA_051985875.1 Hyphomicrobiaceae bacterium | reverse complement strand
TAGTACCGGCCTGTAGACTCGCTCTTCGGCCGGCTTCCTACCGAGCGCCGATTGCGCTCCTGCCGACTGCGCGCGATGATGCGTCCTGACCTCTCGGGGATCGCGGTTCCACGCGAGCCCTGTCAGCTTCTCGCCAAGAGCGTGCCCAAGCAGGCACTCCAGACGCTGTCCGGGCATTCGCGCCAACTGGCCAATGGTGTGCACGCCCTGGCTCGCGAGGCGCTCCTTGGTGACCGGGCCCACGCCCCACATCAGCTCGACCGGCAGATCGTGAAGGAACGCGAGTTCGTGCGCAGGGTCGACCATCACGAGCCCATCCGGCTTCGCCGCTTGCGAAGCGATTTTCGCAAGGTGCTTCGTGCGCGCTACCCCAATTGAGATTGCAAGTCCCAGCTCCATCCGCACACGTCGTCGCATGGCTTTGGCAATCTCTGCGGGCGGACCAAACAGGCGCTCGCAGCCCGCAACATCGGCAAACGCCTCGTCGATGGAAAGACGTTCCACCAGCGGCGTGAAGTCTCCCAGTATTCTGATCGCTGCATCGCCGAGGCGCTGGTATTCCTCGAAATGGCCTGCCACGAAACGCAACTGCGGACAGAGTTCGCGCGCCCGTCGTGCGGGCATTCCGCCGCGGACCCCAAACACCCTGGCTTCCTGGGATGCTGCGAGCACGACGCCGCCGCCGACGGCGATCGGCTTGCCGTACAACGACGGGTCGAGCAGCTGTTCTACCGAGGCATAGAAGGCGTCCAGGTCTGCATGCAGGATCGTGGCGGGCCCGCCTGTCCGTTGCTGGCTCATCGCACCATCTCGCTCGCTAACGGGGCTGGTACTTCCCCCCATCGCGCCCTGCACCGGCAGCTGGACGCGGTGGTCGAATTTACGCGCGTGAGTGCCCGGAGACTGCTGACCATCGCTTGATCAGCACGGTAGCCTATGTTCGTGTTTTGTTCTACAGTACATGCGCTCCGCACCGTTTGCAAGCCTTGGCGCAGAATTGCCACGCACGCGAAGCCGGTATCGGCCGCACTCTCTGGGACACGCTGTGTCGATGCGTCGGGTCTCCGTCGGGGCATTAATCGTCGCGTCTCCGGCGCCAGGCGTCACTATGGCGTCGACGAAATAATTGTTCTGGGGTGGTAGACATCTGCGTCGATCGTCGTCGTCCCAGTCCCGCCCCCGGATGCACAACGCCATCGTCAGAAGCCGGTAGGCGCAGCCTCGCAATTACGCACGACCGGACGCCCGATGAACGCCACTGATCGCTTGTCAGATCGCAGCGCGGTGGACGGTCAAACCCATGCGTTCGTGACGGCAGGCACGTGCGCGAAGTAGCGATGAGCACACCTCGCCGGTCGCATTGTTCGGTCGACCATGGCGTGCAATGGTTCGCGCTCGCAAGCTGCGGAACAGGAGCACTCATGTATGCACGCGTGACGACGTTCAAAGTTGACCCCGCACGCATTGCAGAGCTGGATAGTAAAGTGAGGGACATGCGCCCGCGCATCACGCAAATACCTGGCTTAGCCCACGCTTACGCAACTTGGCGGGCTGATGGACAGGGTGTTCTGTTCGCGCTGTACCGGGACCGCGCAGCTGCCGATCGCGCGGTCGGCCGCCTGCAAGGGCTGTGGGGAGAGCTCGCCGGACTTCTCGTCGGCGTACCGCGGATCGAGACCTATGATGCGGCAGAGCAGCTGAGGATTTGACCGGAAGCAGGACAGAAGCGAGGTTGTCACGATGCGCTGCTGGTGGGCTCCTCCTTGCATGGCACTTCGTCTGCGTGTCTGTAGCCTCTTCGCGCAGTCGGTGCGCGTGCAGAGAATAAAAAGCAGCAACTGAGGATGGCGTGAAATTTGCCGCCTCGATGCTCGGGTGGGACAATGGACAGCAAGAAACTCGAAGCGCTGCGCGCCCGCTACGCGGACCCGGCAGTTCGCAATTCCAATAATCCAACGTTCAAGAGGGTCATCGAGAGAGTATTTTCCGACGCCGGCCTGCGGCTCAAGCCGTACGCGGGCTTCACGACCTTCCTTGGCGCGCCTCTGGCGCTTGGCGGAAGGCAGCAGCTGCTGAGCGGGCTAGATGTTGCGCTGATCGGCGTGCCGATGGATCTCGGCGTGACAAATCGCCCCGGCGCGCGCCTTGGGCCACGTGCCGTGCGCGCGGTCGAGCGTATCGGGCCCTATCATCACGTGCACCGCGTTGCACCCGTGTTCGACGCCAGAGTTGCCGACGTCGGCGACGTTCCGCTGCGAAGCCGCTTCAGTCTGCAGGAGAGCCACGAGGACATCGAAACCTTCTATGCCGCCGTCGCAGCGGCGGGCGTCGCCCCGTTGAGTGTCGGCGGCGACCATTCGATCACCCTGCCAATCCTGAAGGCCCTCGGCGCCGCACGCCCGCTCGCCATGGTGCACATCGACGCCCACTGCGACACGGGGGCGCCCTTCGAGGGCTCCAAGTTCCATCACGGCGGCCCGTTTCGCCAGGCGACACTCGCAGGCGTGCTCGACTCGGAGCGGACCATTCAGATCGGCATTCGCGGCGGTGCCGAATACCTTTGGGAGTTTTCCTACGACAGTGGCATGACCGTCATTCATGCCGAAGACCTGCCACGGCTCGGCATTCCCCACGTCATCGAGCAGATCCACCGGGTCGTGGGCGACGCCCCGGTCTACGTGTCGTTCGACGTTGACGGGCTAGATCCGGCCTTTGCGCCGGGAACGGGGACCCCGGAGGTCGGCGGCCTATCGACGCGCGAAGCGCTTGCACTGCTGCGGGGATGCGCCGGATTGAACGTCGTCGCGGGCGATGTCGTCGAGGTTGC
>JBPYEF010000184.1:0-12504 GCA_051985875.1 Hyphomicrobiaceae bacterium | reverse complement strand
TGCACGCGGGGCCTGTGCGCGCCAACGTGCTGTGCAAGTCGACGCGCGCGCAATGCGCTCAGCGGAAGCCGCGTCCGCTGAGCGGACGCCGTCCTGGCAACGGCTAGGAGCAACTTTCGCCCGCCGTTCACAGTCAGCGGTGCCACAGCATCCAAAGCCATCTGCACCCACCGGGCAGTTGCCCTGGCGGCAACCGCTGTAGACGCGGTTGCCGCCGCCTGCCCTTGCACCATCGATCTCGACCGGCGGGGGCAAACCGGGAAGCTGCCCTCTGGTTCCGGCGCACTTGCAACGCGAGCGCGGCGCCCCGGCGGCACGCGCGGCCCAATAGCCGAGCTCAAGGCGCCGTATTTTTGGCGGCTTGCGCGCCTAGAGCATCTGCACTTGGGGTTAAGGGAAGCTCAGACCATGCTCGTGTGGCGCCGCGCCGCATCCGTTGCCGTGTTGATGTGCTGTGCCGTAGTTGGCAGCGCACGCGCCTCGCCACCGGTGACGCTGCAGTCCGATGGAACTCTGCAAATCGACGGGCGCACGCTCAAGTGCGGCAACGTGCGCAACGCCCTCGACAGGCGGCTGCCCAATCTCGGGATTTCCATACCCGCGAGCCGCCTCCTCGTCATCAATCCCATGCTGCTGGCGCACGAATCCAAGACCGTGCGCTTATTTGTCTTCAACCATGAGTGCGGCCATCACCATGTGGGCGCCAGCGAACTCGGCGCCGATTGCTGGGCCGTGCACCGCGGCGTCGAGGAGGGATGGCTCGACAAGGTCGGGCTGGGCGAGGTGTGCCGGTCGTTTCGCGGTGCACCGGCGACGCCGACGCATCCTTCCGGGGCCCGGCGGTGCGGCAATCTCGATCGTTGCTTTGCTGTCGCGGAGGCCGAGAAAGCAGCAGCGGCGCGTCAGCGGACTGCGGCCGCTACGGACACGACGCCGCGCCTGGTCTCGGGGCCACGGCTGGTTCGCGTAGGCACGCTGCGCTGAGTTTCAGCGCACGCCCAAGACATGCGCGCGGCGGCAATTGCCACGCGCACCGTCTCGCTACCGCTGCCTGCTAGGGCGCCTTGTCGCCCTCCGCTTTCACCTCCGCGAACACGCGCGAGGCCACGAGCATCGCTTCCCGAACGAGCGGAACGCCGACGTAGCCGGATAGCTGCAGCAGGACTTCAATGAGCTCTTCCTCGCTCCATCCGTGCTTGAGCGCAAAGCGCAAGTGGATCTCCAGTTCGGGATGGCGCCCGGTTGCAGCGTCGGACACGACGCAGATCAGCGTGCGCGTTTTGAAGTCGAGCCCCGGTCGTGCCCACAGCGCCCCGAACACGGTCTCGGTTGCGACATCGATGAACTTTTTCATCACGGGATCCCTGTCGTAGGCGCTTTTGTTGCGCGCAAAATCGACGTCGCCCCGTAATTGCCGGCGGATCGCCTCCCCCTGCCTGTAAAGCTCGCTCTGCACCATCGCTGCCACTCCTTGCCTGGTATGATCTGCAGACCCCTGCGCATTGTCTTCGCGTGCGCATGCTAGCGCATCGCCGTGCCGCGGCCGAGCGCTCTCGGCGGACATGCATATCGAAGCGCGATCTTGCGCGACTGCGGACGAACCCCCGGGCCACGCGCAGGAGAATGCCGCCCGGCCGGACATGACGCCGGCGCGGCGCACCGCTGCTGTTGCGCTTCCCCCGTGTACCCGGCAGAATGCGCAGGCCAAAGGAAAGCGCCCGCCGGCGCGCGGTTCCTGCCAGAGGCCGCCGGTACGCTCGGCCACGGCGAGGCCTGGCGCTGGGTGGCCAGATGCCGAGCAAGGCGAAAGCGCGGCTTGCCGTGAGTTTCCCGCAGCAATGTCGAACGCCAGATACGAGGTTGTCCGCTCCGCCCGCGACCCGCAACTGCACATCATTTTCGTCATGGGCAGATTTGCCGACATCCCCGACCGCGATCGGCGGCTTGGGCCGTGGCGGCCGCTCAGTAGTGGCAACATTGCCGACCTCAAGCCGCACTACCGCGCGCAGATTGCGGCCAGCGGTTATGTCATGGTTCGCCAGCCCGCGAGCGCCTTCTCTGCCGAGCCAAGATCGCGACCACGCACGCTGACGCCGGGCGAGCGCACCGGGCGCACGGGCTCAGTGCGTACACGGCCGAAGAGCTCGCGTTGAGCGGGCTCGAGCGGCTCGCAAGCGGCTGTTTCGCAGGAAACAGCGGCCTTTCCGATACCCACAGATAATCGCCGCACCATGGCCCCGCTGCGGTGTGGCAGCGACCTTCCGGAGAGGCAATCCCATGCGCCAGCCACATCTGCGTCTGTTATGCCTCGCGCTTGCCGCAGTGGTGACGGGCGCCGGCGCCGGATTTGCCTTCCTGCAAACATTCCCCGTGGACGCCGCAGCACCGGTGACGGCAACCCCGACCGCCGAGCCCGCCGCTGCGTCCTGGCCCCCGACAGCGCGTCAGCCCGCTCCCGTGCGCGAAGGAACGCCCGCCCCAGGGCAGATCTATTCTGCGCCCCCACCACCCCCGTCAGCACGCGAGCAACCAAAGCCCGCAACCGCGGGAAAGAAGTACACGCCGCCGCCCCGCAGCAAGCTGGCGATGCGCACCCCGCACATCACCATCGACGCCGATGCCCTCGAGGAGGCGATCGCCGATGCCGACGTGCCGCTGCGGATCCGCCGGTGGCATCTGCACTGGTAGCCGCGCCCCACACGAGCGGGACGCACGCTCGCGGCATGGCATTTGCCCATCGCCCCTTAGGCGCCCGTCAGCAGATACGCGCGCTCGGGCAGCCCCTCGAGCACGGCGGCGGTACCCTTGATCACGCAGTGCATCGGGCTGGTCGGAATGACAAAGCGCACGCCTACGCGCTGATTGAGTGCTACGTCGAGGCGTTCGAGCAGAGCGCCGCCGCCCGTCAGGACGATGGCGCTGCTCGATACCTCAGCGGCGATCGGCCCGGGTAGATCCTCGAGCGCCCGCTCGATGAACTCCGCCATCTGCTGCACCGGGCCGGTCAGGGCTTCGGCAAGCTCGTGGGGTCCGAGCACGACGCTCTTCAACTGCCCCTGGCGCAGATCGCGGCCTTTGATGTGGATCTCGATCTGGCGACCATTCGGTTGCGCGATGGCCGAGCCCGCTTCGATCTTGATGCGCTCCGCACTCGCCTCGCCGATGATCAGCCCATGCTCGCGGCGCACGTGACGCATGATCGCCTCGTCCATGGCATTGCCGGCGACCCGCAGTGAGCGCGCCTGCACGACCTTGCCGGCCGACAGCACGGCAATGTCGGTCGTGCCCCCGCCGATGTCGACGACCATGAAGGCGCGCGCCGCATCGATCGGCAACCCGGCACCGAGGGAAGCGGCCACCGGCTCCTCGATCAGAAACACCTTGCTGGCGCCCGCCGATAGCGCCGTTTCATACACCGCACGACGCTCGACCGGCGTCGCACCGGCCGGCACGCAGATGAGTATGCGCGGGCGGCGAAAGCCGAGCATGGTCTTGGCTCGGGAGATGAATTGGCGCAGCATTTCCTCGGTGGCGAGGAAGTCGGCGATCACGCCGTCGCGCATCGGACGCAGAATTTCCACGGGTTCCGGCGTCCTCCCCAGCATGGCTTTCGCCCGCAAGCCGACGGCCAGCACCTCGCGGCGTCCGCCCCGCACTTGCACTGCCACCACCGAGGGTTCATCGATGATGATGCCGCGCCCGACCACGTGCACGAGGGTGTTGGCCGTGCCGAGATCGATGGCGATATCATCGGAGAAAGCGCGTGTAACGCCAGTCAGCATCGCTGCTACCCTGCGCAGCACGGCCGGGGGTTGGGCGCAGCGTGCCCGTGTGCGCAGCTGCGCGTGGCTCGCGCGGCCTGTTGCTCGCAACGTGCGGCGGATCGACCGCGAGTCGCCGGCAAGGATACCCCAACCACGCCGCCGCGCAAGGAAGGCGCAACCCGATAGCGCGCGTGGGTGGTGCGCCACCGACGCAGTGATTGCCTGGCGCCGGTCGGGAGCACGCGATTCGCCGATGGCGAGCAGCGCGTTGCCGGCGGCTGCGCGATGATCGAGCCGGTGCCCGACGCGGACAAACTCGACGCCGCCGCGGCGCCATGCGAGACTGCCTGTGCAAGCGTACGCTTTGCAGGTCTCGGCGAGCGGCAAGCATGCAGGATCGCTATGGCCACGCGCTGAGCACGGCGTCGTCCGAGGCGCGGGACGCTTACCTCGCCGGCGTCGATCTCGCGCTTTCCGCCAACCACGGCGCGGAGGAGGAGTTTCGCCGCGCCATCGCCTGCGACCCCGGGTTTGCGGTCGCGCACGTGGCCCTCGCACGCACCTTGCAGGTGCGCGGCGAGGCAGATGCGGCCAAGGCCGTGGCGCGGCAGGCGCGCACCTTGGCGCCGGCACTGCCACACCGCGAGAGAAGCCACGTTGCCGCCCTGGCGACGGTCGTCGATGGCGGCAGTGCCGCGGGTTTTGCCGCGGCGCAGGAGCACCTCAAGAGCTATCCGCGCGACGCCATGGTGCTCGCACCCTGCACCGGCGTGTTCGGGCTGATCGGCTTCAGCGGCCGCCCCCGGCGCGAGGCTGAACTGCTCACCTTCCTCGAACCCTTCGCCACCGCCTACGGAGACGACTGGTGGTTTCAGAGCGCCCATGCCTTTGCCCTGGTCGAGGTCGGCGAGATCGCGGCTGCGTTGCTTTGCATCGAGCGCTCGCTCGCCCAGTTCCGGCGCAATGCCAACGGGGCGCATATCCGTGCCCACGTGTACTATGAGGCAGGTGAGCGCGCCGCCGGCCTCGCCTTCCTGCGCGACTGGTGGCAGACGTATCCGAAACTTGCCATCCTGCACTGTCACCTCAGCTGGCACATTGCGCTCTGGCAGCTCGCGCTCGGGGATGCACCGCGGGCGTGGGAAACCTACGCAGCTCATCTGCGCCCGGGTGCCTCGAGCGGCCCGCCGCTCAACACGCTCAGCGATGCGGCCTCCTTCCTGTTCCGTGCCGAGGTCGCCGGCGAAGCGCGCCGGTCGGAGTTGTGGCGCGAGATCAGCAAGTACGCCAGCCGGTTCTTTCCCGTGTCCGGTATCGCCTTTGCCGACACTCATGCCGCACTCGCCCACGCCTTCGGCGGCAATGGCGAGGCACTGCAACGGCTGATCGATGGCGCCAAGGGACCGGCAGGGGATGTCGTCGCGCCGCTGGCGCGTGCCTTTCGCGGCTTTGCGCGAGAGGAGTTCGCGCCCGCCCGCGCGGAGCTCGAAGCCGTGCTTCTGGCACACGCGCGCATCGGCGGCAGCCGCGCCCAGCGTGATCTGATCGAGTATGCCCTGGTCGTGTGCCTGCTGCGTCAGGGGTGCATCGCCGAGGCGCGCGCGCTGCTGGCAACGCGTCGTCCCCGCAGCGCAGACGGCCACCCCGTGGCGGGCCTGTGAGGGGACAAAGCGGCCGCCCGCGCCGCTGTTGCACACCGCCGGCGCCCTCTGCGAGCAACACGGCACAGTACGCCGGCGAGCGCTGCGCGCCTCCCTTGGCAAGGCCCGCCCACTCGCACCGCCAGCCCCGGCGCGGATGTCGGCGTTTGCGGGCGCCGGCGGTCATACGCGCGGCCATCGCAATTGGGTCCCAATGCTGTGCCACGAACCCCTGCCGCAATGGCGATAAACCGCTGCAAAGATACACCTACCGATGGCTCGCCGCTTCGACCACCGTCGCCGCCATGCATGTTGCGACCTGAGCGCCGGGCGAAGATTCGACACTAGCCCGCCTTCACCGCAGCGCCCCTGGATCTGCAACACCGTTCGACGGCGCCCCCGCAATGGCGCACCGTGTCGGCGCGAGCGGCGCGCGTGCGCGCCGCTGCAACCTCGCCAACGGCAAAGCGTCGCAGGCTGGTCGTACGTGGGCCGCCGGTGTACTTGCCTTCGCCACCTGCTTAGGATTGCCGCCGGCGCGCGCCGGCGATGCACTCTTGGCGCGTGGGTAATGCATCGGGTGTGATGGGCCGTGCAGGACGAAATGCGGAGTGAAGCATCCCCCGCGGCCGCCTCCCGCGACCGGCCGCTCGCGCACTGGGTATCCCCCGAGCTGTCGGTCGTTGTCGCCACCCTCAACGAGCGCGAGAACGTACCGATTCTGCTGCGGGATCTCTCCATCGCCCTCCACGGTGTGAACTGGGAGGTGATCTTCGTAGACGACGACAGCCCCGACGGCACCTCGCGCAAGGTGCGCGAGATCGCCCGCCTCGATCCCCGCGTACGCTGCCTGCGGCGCATCTCCCGGCAAGGCCTTGCCGGAGCCTGCATCGAGGGCATGCTCGCATCCTCGGCGCTCGCCGTCGCCGTGATGGACGGCGACTTGCAGCACGATGAAAAGCTCCTTGTGCCCATGTTTCGCGCGATCAACGAGGGCGCCGACCTCGTGGTCGCCAGCCGCGCCATGGCCGGGGGCGCGGTCGGGGATGGGCTGACGGGATGGCGCAGCTTGGGCAGCCGGCTCGCCAACTTCGCCGCGCGCTGGCTGACCGGGGTGCGCCTCAGCGATCCAATGAGCGGCTTCTTTATGATGCGACGCGATCAATTCGATGCGCTCGCATCCCGGCTCTCGACCCAGGGATTTAAGATCCTGCTCGATATCGTCGCCTCAAGCGGCGGGCAACTGGCGATCATCGAGCTGCCCTACCGCTTTCGGCCCCGTCAGCATGGTCGTTCAAAGCTCGACGGCCTGGTCGTGCTGCAGTACGCCGGCCTGCTGCTCGCCAAGCTTTCCGGCGATCGCATCTCCATACGCTTCGTGCTGTTCGCGCTCGTCGGCGCCAGCGGACTATTCGTGCATGTCGCCGCGCTCAAGGCGATGCTGAGCATCAGCAGCATCGGCTTCAGCTGGGCGCAGACGCTCGCCGCGTTCGCGGCGATGACCTGGAATTTCGTGCTCAACAACCAGCTGACCTACCGCGACCGCCGCCTCAAGGGCTCGGCGGTGCTCACCGGCTTGTTGTCTTTCTATGCCGTGTGCAGCGTCGGGACCGTGGCCAACATCGGGGTCGCCAGCTGGATTTACCACGATCTGCCGACGTGGTGGGTTGCCGGGGGAGCGGGGGCACTGATGGGAGCGGTGTTCAATTATGCGACCAGCTCAGCGTTCACTTGGCGCGGGCGCTGAGCGCCCATGGAGCTCAGCAAGAGCAGGGCATTTCGCTACGAGGGCCTGGCGTTGTTCGCGGCGCTGGTGGCAGCAACTGCAATTCGTGGCCTGGTCGCGGGCCTGACCGGGCTCACCGACGACGAGGCCTACTATCGGCTTTGGTCGCTGGCCCCCGCGCTGTCCTATCTCGACCATCCGCCGATGGTCGCCTGGATGATCGCCGCCGGCCGCTCGCTTGCCGGCGACACCCCGTTCGGGATCAGGTTGTTTGCGGTGTTGACGCCACTCGTCGGCCTGCTCGTGCTGTGGCGCTCGGCGCACCTGCTGTTCGGCCCGCGCATCGCCCACCGCGCGGTCGTGTTCGCCCTCGCGATGCCCCTGCTGGCGGTCGGCGGTGTGATCATCACACCGGACACGCCGTCGGTGCTGTTCTGGGGTCTGGCGTTTTGGGCGCTGCTTGAGCTGCAAGCCTCCGGCAATGCCAATTGGTGGCTGGCGGTCGGCCTCGCGGCAGGGCTCGGCCTGCTTTCCAAGTACACCAACCTGTTCGTCGGTGCCGGAATGGTGCTGTGGCTGATCATGACGCCGGCGAATCGGCGCTGGTTCGGCGCCTGGCAGCTCTGGGTGGGCGGTGCACTGGCCGTGGCGCTATCTATTCCGGTGCTGGTTTGGAATGCCAACCACGGCTGGGCCTCATTCACCAAGCAGTTCGGGCGGGTGGCGCACACGGAGCAATTCACCCTGCGCTTTCTCGGCGAATTCATCGCTGGCTACATCGGCTTGGCCAGCCCCGCCATCGCCCTGCTCGGCATTGTCGGATGCTTGCGGGTGACGGGCTCGGCGTTCATTGAGCGCGACGCGCTCCGCACCCTTTTGGCCGCCGCCGTGCTGCCGCTCGTCGCCTACCTGTGCGTTCATGCTCTGCACGCGCGCGTGCAGCCGAACTGGGCGGCACCGCTCTATCCCTTTCTCGCCGTCTGCGCGGCGGTCGCCGCCGGTCAGGGTTGGGGCTTGCGGCAACGCTCGCAATCGGGACGTGGCGTCGTGGCCTCGGCGGCGGGGATCGGGCTCGGCCTATCGCTGCTGCTGCTGTTCCACGCCGTGCGCCCGCTCATTCTCCTGCCCGGCACTAGGGATCCGACCGCGCAGATGCGCGGGTGGTCGCAGTTCGCGGACGAGGTGGCAGCGGCGCAGCACGCGGCCGGAGCGTGCTGGGTCGCGACGTGGAGCTATGCGACGACCGCTCAGCTCGCCTTCGCCCTTGCACCGGACACGCCCGTCGTGCAGCTGAACGAGCGCCTCCGCTACGTGCACCTGCCCCCGGTCGAGCCAACGCTATTCGCCTGCCCTGGGCTGCTGGTCGAGCTCGAGCGGCGTGCCTTTCCCGACGCGCTCGCGGCGCGCTTCGCCGATGTGCGGTCACTTGCAACCCTCACCCGCAGCTATGCGGGCGTGAGAATTGCCACCTACGCCCTTTATCGCCTCGCCGACCCCAAGGGCCCGGTGCTGTCGGAGGATGGGCCGTGACGCGCGGCTGCCGCGCCGCGTCCAACGCGCGGGCCGCGTGCGTTTTCCATTCGCGACCGCTGGTCGCCGTCCCCCGATCATCGACAATGCGAGGGGCCGTCTGCTACCTGAGGGGTGGCAAGCGTGCGGCAGGGGAGGCACTGGTCGATGCGGGCGATGTTGAGCAAGCACCCGGGCGGGCCCGAAACGCTCGTGCTTGAGACCTTGCCCGACCCCGTTCCTGCCGACGGGGAAGTGCTGCTTGACGTCAAGGCCTGCGGCGTCAACTACCCGGACGTGCTGATCATCGAGGACCGCTACCAGTTCAAGCCGCAACGCCCGTTTGCGCCGGGTGGTGAGGTCGCGGGGATCGTTGCCGCGGTCGGGCCGGGGGTCCGCGCCTTGGCGCCCGGCGACCGCGTGATCGGATCGACGATCGCCGGCGGTATGGCCGACAAGCTGGTGCTCGCCGCCGAGCTGTGTGTGAAGATGCCGAAAACCATGCCCTACGACGAGGCGAGCGCACTCGTCCTCACCTACGGTACCGGCATCTACGCGCTCAAGGATCGCGGCCACCTGCGGCGCGGCGAGACGCTGTTGGTGCTCGGCGCTGCCGGAGGCGTTGGGCTTGCCGCCGTCGAGCTCGGCAAGGCGATGGGCGCGCGCGTGATCGCCGCCGCCTCGTCGCCCGAAAAGGTCGCCTTCGCGCGGGCGCATGGCGCCGATGCTGGCCTCGTCTACCCACCTGGCCCGTTCGACAAGCAGGGCAGCCGGGCGCTCGCCGACTTGTTCAAGCAGGCTTGCGGCGAGGCAGGAGCCGACGTCGTCTACGATCCGGTCGGCGGCGACTACTCGGAAGCGGCGCTGCGTGCCATCGCCTGGGACGGCCGGTTTCTCGTCGTCGGCTTCCCGGCCGGCATCCCGAGGTTGCCTCTCAACCTCACCCTGCTCAAATCCTGCCAGGTAATCGGCGTGTTCTGGGGCGGCTTTGCCCGGCGCGATCCCGAGGCCAACGCCGCCAACATCGGCGAGCTACTGTCCCTCTATGACGTCGGGGCGATCAGGCCGGTGATCTCGGAGCGCTTTCCGCTGGCCAAGGCCGGCGATGCCATTGCCCGTCTCGCCGCCCGCAAGGCCATGGGCAAGATCGTCGTGGTGATGGAATGAGCGCGCGGGGAAGCGCAACGCGCTGGTGGTGGATCCGCCACGCACCAGTGCCCGACAGCGGACGCATTTACGGGCAGCGGGACCTCGATTGCGATTGCACGGACGCCGCGGTCTTCCGCATCCTCGCGCACGAACTCCCGGAGGGTGCGGTGTGGTTCACGAGCAATCTCGCGCGTACGCGGCAGACGGCGGCGGCGATCGTCGCGGCGGCGCAGGACCGCTTTGCCGGCATCACCCCGATCCCTATCGCAGGCCTTGCCGAGCAGCACCTCGGGGAGTGGCAGGGACTGGAGCGCAGCAGCTTTTACGCCGCGCGCGGTGTCGGGACCCGCACACTCTGGTTTGCCCCGGCCGACGAGCGCCCGCCGGGCGGGGAAAGCTTTGCCGATCTCATTGCGAGGGTCTCACCCGCAATCCAGCGCCTCATGCAGGAGCACGGCGGTCGCGATATCGTGTCCGTCAGCCATGGCGGGACGATTCGCGCAGCCTTGGCGCTGGCGCTCGGCCTCACGCCGCAGTCCGCGCTCAGCTTCACCATCGACAATTGCTCCCTGACACGCATCGAGCATCTGGGTGAGTTCGGCGGCCGTAGCCTGTGGCGGGTCGGCTGCGTCAACCACCGCCCATGGGCGAAGTTTGCCACATCCCCCATTGTGCCCCAACGCACCTAATTGTGCCGAATTTCGTCTATGTGCATCCTGGCGCCACATTCGATTTGGGGGATAAATTGGGGGATCGGTCATGCCGCGGACGCGCGCGCTTCACCGCCTCAATGCGGCGAGGGTGAAGAACCTTTAACACGCCCGGCACCTACGGCGGCGGCTAGATGCTTCCCGAAGGCGCCGGCCAGGCCGCCGCCGTCAACCTGATGAGTGCTGACCGTGGTCCCCGCGGCGATCGCGGCGACTACGGCCGCCAGAGTTGCAACCGATCTCGTCCTGAGCGCTCGCCGCTACCGCAAGCCGTAGGTGACGCACACCCCCACGGTTAGCGTGCGTCTGCCGGCTTCTATGGGAACCGCTGAGGCCGCAACGAACCCCGTAACTATCTGCCCTGCGTTCATGGCATCGGAGACGGAGAGCACATCGCCGAGCTGCGCGCCTGCCGCCGTCGCATAAAGCTCGGCACGGCGCTTGGCATTGACCATTGCCTGCTTGCGGGCCTCGTCCTTCAGCGTCTCGGCGTTGCTGACGTCGAAAGTAACGCCATTGACCTGGTTGGCGCCGAGCGTCACGGCGGCGTCGAGTATCTCACCCAATCGCTTGATTTCCCGCACGGTGAGGCGCACCTGATTGGCGACGCGATAGCCGCTAGAGGTAGGCGGTTGGCCGTCCTTGCCCTGCACGTACCGCGGCTGAACATTGACTGCCGTCGTCTGAATGTCCCCGGGAGCGATACCGAGAGCCTTGAATCCGTCGATCAACTTCGCCATGACGATGCTGTTGCGGGCGAGCCCGTCCTTCGCCGTGTCTGCATCGATAAGCACACCGATCGAGACGTAAGCCATGTCGGGCTCCGCGGTGACGCTGCCGGTGGCTGTCACGCTGACGTGCCGCTCGGCCGACTTTTGGCCTTCTGCTGCCATCGCGCTCCCAGCCTCCAGAAGGGTCGCTGCCGCGAAAAGCGCGGCCGTGATCATCACGATGCGTCTCAGATTGCTCATAGGTACGTCCTCGGCTGCTGCTCCTGTTCGATGGAATGAGTAGCCTGCATTTTTGTCGCAACAATGCCTCACGTGCAGGGGTGGAGTGGGATCGCACGCACGCAGGACCGCCGCTAGAAGTTGAATTTCGGTTCAGCTGACAGCCTAACGCGCCGATGTCGGCGACGTCGGCCAATCGAGCAAGTAGACGCCGACCGCGCCCGGCACAGATGAGCACCGCCGCGACCGCCCCGCCAACCGGCGCTGCCGGCCGAGGGCAAGCCACTGCGATTAAGTCGTGATTATCGAACGTGGCTAGACGGGAGTTTCAGGTGACGCTCACCGCAGCTTGACGCCGACTTGGGGCGCGGCGGTCTCCCGCGGCACGGGCTCGAAGGTCGCGCCTTGCCGCATTATCCAATGAACTGGCGGATGACGGCGAAAGCGCGCTGCGGCGCATTGGCAATGATACGGTGGCCGCAGTTGGGAAACCGCGATCGATCTCCTCGAGTTAAGCGAGCAATTAGACTTTGGATCGCTTTCGCGCAACTGCGCGGTATTTCTCGACCCAAACGGCCATGGCCTTCGCCAACTTGGCGCCTCCAATCGCAGATGGCTCAATGGGATTGGCATAGTCGGCTTGGTCGTCGAACAGGGTGCGAAGCTCCAGAATATCGAATGACCTGCGGTGGGCTTCCTGCTGGATGACGTCATCGAAGATGGACACGGCGCTTTCGGCCGCCTGTTGGTACGTGGTGTCCATGTCGTGCCCGTCAAAGCAGGGATTGTACACAGTCAGCGCCAGGACGGGTCGCCGTTCGAGGCGGTCCAGGAGTGATGCGTATCTCCGGCGAAATTCTTCGCGGATCGTCCAAAGCCTGACCAGGAGATCCTTCGCTGTCGTTGTGGTTACGTCCTTCAGCAGATCTATGTGCTGGAGGGCGTCGTTGCCCCCGACGCTCAGGATAATGCGATCTTCGCGTTCCAGGCCGCCGAGCTGCGAGTTTAGAACATCGGCGCAAACAGCTCCGTCGAGTGCCCGCTTGACGATCGTAT
>JBPYEF010000183.1:0-6772 GCA_051985875.1 Hyphomicrobiaceae bacterium | reverse complement strand
CACCGGCAGGGCCAGGGCGGCGAAGCGCTGCGGATCGCCGTTGGCATTGATGATCAGCGCCTCGACCTGCGGGGCGAGCCGCTCGATGACGTGCGCCAGCATGGGCTTGCCGGCGAGCTCCAGCAGTCCCTTGTCGCCGCCGCCCATGCGACGCGATAGGCCGCCCGCAAGGATTACGCCGATGATGCCCGATGCGGCCTCAGGGTGCATGGTGTTCGGTTGCTTTACTCGCTCGCCTCCGCAAGGCTGCCCTTGCGCGCGTGCCTGCTGTCCTCATCGCCCGTGTGCCGGGGATCGGCATCGAAGACGATGCGCTCCAATCCGGACAGGGCAATGAAGCGCTTGCCGCGGGCCCGACCGATCAGGGTGAGACCGGCCTTGCGCGCCAGCTCGACACCCCAAGCGGTGAAGCCAGAGCGCGAAACGAGCACGGGAATGCGCATCTTCACGGTCTTGATCACCATCTCGGACGTCAGACGTCCCGTGGTGTAGAAGATCTTGTCCTCCGGAGCGATGCGGTTGAGGAACATGTAGCCGGCGATCTTGTCGACGGCGTTGTGGCGGCCGACGTCCTCGATGTACAGGAGCGGGGTGTCCGCCTGCGCCAGGACGCAGCCGTGGATGGCACCGGCCTTTAGGTACAGGCTGGGCGCGGTGTTGATCTTCTTGGTCAGCTGGTACAGCCAGGAGGTCCTGACCGTGGCCGTGCTGCTCAAGGCGACGCGCTCGAAGGCGTCCATCAGGTCGCCGAATACCGTGCCCTGGGCGCAGCCGGAGGTCTGCACCTTCTTCCTGAGCTTGTCCTCGAAATTGGTTTGCGCCAGCGTGCGCACCACGACGGTGGCGGTGTCGTCGTCGTACTCTACGGCGCTGATCGTATCCTCCGGTTTGAGCATGTTCTGGTTGAGCAGATAACCGACCGCGAGCAGATCGGGGCGATCGCCGATGGTCATCATCGTCACGATCTCGCGCGCGTTGAGGAATAGCGTCAGCGGGCGCTCGGTGACCACCGCCGTCGCCACGCTCCGGCCGTCGTGATCGATGCCGCTGACGCTCACCGACAGGCGCGGATCCTCGGGATCGGGACAGACCTCGAATTCCTTCACGACGCGTGCTTTTTCGTGCGTCATCGTACGCGACTGCTCCATGCGGCCGGGCCCGGGCTCGGGCGGACATCTTGCCGCTCATTGTATCATTGAGCTCGTGCCGCCGCGCGCCTAGAGTGACGCGCGCCGCGAGGCAATCATGGGCTACGGAACGCGCCGGACAGGTCGCGCACACGTTTGCGTCCGACACGGGGCTGGACACTCAAAAGACGGACATGTCGGCAGGCTTCTGCAGCGGTTGGCGCGGCAGGATGGGCCCCGTGCTTTCGGCCCTTGGCGGTGGCCGATAGGGAGGTTCTTTGGTGATGGCAAGCGTCACGCGCCGTAAGTTGCTCAGCAGCGCGGGCGGAACCGGCGTGAGCGTGGCCGTGGCGGCGCCGGCCATCGCGCAGTCCTCCCCGGAAATCAAATGGCGACTGACCGCGAGTTGGCCAAAGTCGCTGGATGCCCTCTATGGCGGGGCGCTGAACTTCGCCAAATACGTCCGCGAGGCGACCGACAACCGCTTCCAGATCCAGTGCTTTGCTGCCGGCGAGATCGTACCGGCCCTGCAGGCGACGGATGCGGTTTCGAGCGGCATTGTCGAAGCCTGCCATACCGCGCCCTACTACATGTGGGCCAAGGATCCGACCTTTGCGTTTGGGTGTGCGGTTCCCTTCGGCCTCAATGGGCGCATGCAGACCGCCTGGTGGCACGAGGGTGGCGGGGAAGCGCTGATGAACGCCTTCTATGCCAAGTACAACATCTATGGGCTGTTGGCCGGCAACACCGGTGCGCAGATGGGCGGCTGGTTCCGCAAGGAGCTGACCACCCCCGACGACCTCAAGGGCGTGAAGATGCGCATCGGCGGGTTCGGTGGGGCGGTGATCGGCCGGGTCGGCATGCTGCCCCAGCAGCTTGCCGGCGGCGATATCTTCCAAGCGCTCGAGAAGGGCACGATCGACGCCGCGGAGTGGGTCGGCCCCTACGACGACGAAAAGCTAGGGTTCTACAAGGTCGCCAAGTTCTACTACTACCCCGGCTGGTGGGAGGGCGGCGCCATGCTGCACATCCACATCAACCGGGAAAAGTGGGAGGAGCTGCCGAAGGCCTACAAGGCGATCTGCAAGGCCGCGGCCGCCGAGACCCACGATGGCGTGTTTGCCCGCTACGATGCGCAGAACCCGATCGCGCTCAAGCGACTGGTCGCGAACGGCACCCAGCTCAGGCCCTTTTCCGAGGCCATTCTCGACGTCTGCTTCAAGGCGGCGAACGATCTCAACGCCGAGATCAGTGCCAAGAACGAGGATTTCAAGAAGCACTGGGAATCGACCAAGGCGTTCCGCGCCGACCAGTATCTCTGGCTGCAGCTGGCCGACAATGCCTACGATACCTACATGATGATCCAGCAGCGCAAGAAGACGCTCTAGCCCGGATTTCTCCCCGACCGGTGCGGCGCACGCCACCCCTCACCCGCCGGGCTGCCGCGGTGGGCTTCTTGGACCGGCCGGCTCACGCCCGGCGACGCGCGTCAGCCCGCACAGGTCACCTGACGGTTGGGTGAGCTTGCGCTTGGGCTCAAGGTCGGGCGTGTCGCCGGGCTCGTTCGCTTGCCAGGCGCGCTCCGCGGCTGCTGACATCGGCGGCCGGCTCTGTCAGAATCGCCCGAGCGGCTCGCGTTGGCGGCGGGCCAGGACTTGCCTGCGGGCTTGCCGGGACTTGCCGGGACTTGCCTGACTTGCCTGGGCTTGCCAGGACTTTGCAGCACTGGAACGAAACGTCCATGGGTCTCAGCAAAGACGAGGTGATCGCACAGCTGCGTCGGGTCAAGGGCCCGGACATGCACGGCAACATCGTCGACCTCGGGCTCGTTTCCGAGATCGTCGTCAGGGAGGGGCGGGTTTCCTTTGCGATCACCGTGCCCGCGCAGCGCGCCGAGGAATTGGAGGCACTGCGGCAGGCGGCCGAGAAGGTCGTGAGCGCGATCAAGGGCGTGGTCGCCGTGGCCGCCGTGCTGACCGCGGAGCGGCCGCGCGGGTCGGCCGATGCAAGGGGTGGACCCCGAGGCGGCGCTGCGCCGCACGCTGCCGCGCCCGCGCCGCGCGCGCACGCGCCGCAAGCGGGAGTGCGGGTTGCCGGTATCGCCCACATGCTGGCGGTCGCTTCCGGGAAGGGCGGGGTGGGAAAATCGACCACCGCCGTCAATCTCGCCCTCGCCCTGCAGGCGATCGGGCTCAAGGCCGGCATTCTCGACGCCGACATCTACGGTCCCTCGCAGCCGCGCCTGCTTGGCCTCAGCGGCCGTCCGCAGCTCGCGGACGGCAAGCGCCTGCACCCGATGCAGGGCTACGGGCTGAAGGTCATGTCGATGGGCTTCCTGATCGACGAGGGCTCGCCGATCATCTGGCGCGGGCCGATGGTCGTGTCGGCGCTGACGCAAATGCTGCGCGACGTGGCGTGGGGCGAGCTCGACGTCCTGGTCATCGACATGCCCCCCGGCACCGGGGACGTTCAGCTCACCATGGCGCAGCAGGTGCCTCTGTCGGGCGCGATCATCGTCTCGACGCCCCAGGATTTGGCGCTGATCGATGCGCGCAAGGGCCTCAACATGTTCCGCAAGGTCGACGTGCCGGTGCTCGGCATCGTCGAAAACATGAGCACCTTCATCTGCCCGCGGTGCGGCGAGCGCTCCGACATCTTCGGCCACGGCGGCGCCGAGCTGGAAGCGGAGCGCCTCGGCATTCCCTTCCTTGGCGGCGTGCCCCTGCACATGTCCATCCGCGAAACCTCCGATGCCGGGCTGCCGATCGTCGCGACGGCGCCGGACTCGCCCGAGGCCCGCGCCTACCGGGACATTGCAGCCAAGGCCTGGCAGCAGCTGCAGGAGGGTCGGCTTGCGCGCGTCGAACCTCCACAGCTCGACGTTGCCGCCGCGGGGCGCGAACTGACGGTCACATTCAAGGAGAACGGGCCGTTCACGCTGTCGGCGGAGATGCTGCGCGTGATGAGTCCTTCGGCCGAGGTGCAGGGGCACGCGCCCGAGCAGCGCGTGACGGTCGCCAACAAGCGCAAGGTGCGGATCAAGGAGCTGAAGGCGGTCGGCAACTATGCCGTGCGCATTGTTTTCGACGACGGGCACGACACGGGTCTCTACTCCTGGCAGTACCTGCAGACCCTCGACCGCGAGCGCGACACGCGTTGGGCTGAGTATCTCTCGGCCCTGGCGCAGAAGGGGCTTGCGCGGGGCTAGCCCAACGTGCGCAGGATCATGCTCCACGCCCTCTGCGCAGCGTCGCCGTCGGAGCGCAAAGCTTGCGGCCGCGCCTGTCATCGCAGCGTTACAAACCCGCGGCAGCGCAGCGCGCAATGCCCGGCGCGCACGCGCCGGGCGGTTGCCTGTTGAACTCGCGCCGGCGATGCATTACTTCCGCGCCGTGAGCAACGAGGTTGCCGCCGACGTCGCCGGGACCTCGGGTCGCCGCAAAGCGCAAGCGCCAGGAGCGGGCCATGGGCAGTGTTCTGATCATCGGTGCAGGGGCCGCAGGCTCCGTCGTCGCCAAGAAGTGCGCGATGAACCGCGACGTGTTCACGAGCATCCACCTCGCGTCCCGGCGCCTGGAGAGCTGCCGCAAGGTGCAGGCCGCCGCCAAGACGCCGATCGACATCTCCGAGCTCGATGCCGACGATGTCGCCGCGACGCTTGAGCGCATTCGCGCCGTCAAGCCCGATCTCGTGATCAACATGGCGCTGCCCTACCAGGACCTGCCGATCATGGACGCCTGCCTTGCGGCCGGGGTGCACTACTTGGACACCGCGAACTACGAGCCGCGTGAGGTGGCCAAGTTCGAGTACAGCTGGCAATGGGCCTACCGCGACAGGTATCGCGCCAAGGGGCTGATGGCCGTGCTCGGCTGCGGCTTCGATCCGGGCGTCACCAACGCCTTCTGCGCCTATGCGCAGCAGCGGCTGTTCGACGAGATCCACACCATCGACATCATCGATTGCAACGCCGGCAGTCATGGCAAGAAGTTTGCCACCAACTTCAACCCGGAGATCAACCTGCGCGAGGTTACGCAGCGCGGGAAGTATTGGAAGAACGGTGCGTGGGTCGAGATCGATCCGCTCAGCATTGCGACGGTCATCGACTATCCGGAGGTCGGTCCCGTCAAATCCTACCTGATTTATCACGAGGAGGAGGAAAGCCTGGTGCAGAACATCAGGGGTCTGCGCCAGATCCGCTTTTGGATGACCTTCTCGGACGCCTACATCAAGCACCTCGAGGTGCTCGGCAACGTCGGCATGACGCGCATCGACCCCGTCATGTACAAGGGTACGCCGGTCGTGCCGATGGAGTTCCTCAAGTGCCTCCTGCCCGAGCCGGGCTCATTGGCCGAGGGCTATACGGGCAAGACGTCGATCGGCTGCATTTTCACGGGGATCAAGGATGGCCGCAGCCGGCGCTGCATGATCTGGAACGTCTGTGATCACGCCGAAACCTACCGCGAGGTTGGCGCGCAAGCGGTTTCCTACACGACGGGCGTGCCGGCCATGGTCGGGGCGATCATGCTGCTCAAGGGTGCGTGGAAGGGCGAGGGCGTGTTCAACGTCGAGCAGCTCCCCCCCGAGCCGTTCCTCGAGGAGCTCGGGCGCCAGGGTCTGCCCTGGCAGGTGCGCGACTTGGATCCGTCGGAGCAGAGCGCGCTGTTGGCGCTCGCGACGTGAACCGGCGCGACGGGCGGCGCGCGATCGGCCCGCCACCCGCAAGCGCCGGAGAGGCCGCCCGCAGCGCGCCGCCGGCGTACGCCGCGGCGCTGCGTAGTTGGGCGAGGTGCCAACCGCAATGGCCGACATGCTTGAAGAAGGGCCCGATGGCGCCGCCGGCATTCCCGCCGCCATCCTCAAGAGCATGCGCACGCCGGCCTACGTGCTGGACGGCGCCGCCCTGCGGCGCAACCTGGCGACGGCCACCCGCATCCGCGGCGCGAGCGGCGCGCGCATGCTGCTCGCCACCAAGGCGTGGGCGATGCCCGCTGCCTTTCCCTTGATGCGCGAGGCGCTCGATGGCACGACCGCCAGCGGCGTGTACGAGGCCCGCCTCGGCCGCGAAGAATTCGGCAAGGAGGTGCATGTCTATGCGCCCGCCTACACCGACGCCGAATTCGCCGACGTGCTCGCCTATGCCGACCACATCTACTTCAATTCGCCGGAGCAGTTGTCGCAGTTTGCCCCCCGCGTACGGCAGCGCGGTGCGATCGCCGTCGGCATTCGCGTCAATCCCGGATTTTCGCACGCGACACTCGGGGGCAGGCTCTATGACCCCTGCGCTCCCAACTCCCGCTTCGGCACGACCAGCGCCGAGCTCGATGCGCTGCCGTGGGAGGCGATCGACATCTTCCATGTGCACGCGCTCTGCGAATCCCTGCACGATGGGTCGCTCGGCCTGATCGACCATGTGGCGCGCACCTTTGCACCCTACCTGCGGCGGGTGCGCGCCGTGAACTTCGGTGGCGGGCATTTCATCAACAAGCCCGGCTACGACGTGGCGGCGCTGATCGATGCGCTCAATGCCTTCCGCGCCGCGTTCGGCGTCGAGGTCATCCTCGAGCCCGGCGCCGGCCTGTTGGTCGATGCCGGCTACCTCGTTGCCAGTGTCGTCGCCATTCACCGCAATGCCAAGCCCACCGCCA
>JBPYEF010000182.1:0-12294 GCA_051985875.1 Hyphomicrobiaceae bacterium | reverse complement strand
CTCGCGGTGGTCGGCCTCATCGTGCAGGGTCTCAGCGTGCGTGCGAGCAAGGCGGCATGAGGGAGGCTACCACTGCACCGCGTGCCGGCCGGCGCCTCGAAGTCGACGGTGTCTGGAAGACCTACGATGGCCAGGCGTTCGTCGTGCGCGACGTCAGCTTCATCCTCGAGCCCGGCGAATTCTTGACCCTGCTCGGGCCGAGCGGTTCGGGCAAGACGACTACCCTGATGTTGATCGCAGGCTTCGAGACGCCGAGCCGCGGCAGCATCCGCGTCGACGGGCGCGACATCGCTGCCGAACTGCCTGAGCAGCGCAATTTCGGCATCGTGTTCCAGGGTTACGCGCTTTTTCCGCACATGAGTGTGCTCGACAACGTCGCCTTTCCGCTGCGCATGAAGGGGGTCGCGGCACGCGTCCGGCAGCGGCAGGCGGCAGAGATGCTGGAGAAGGTGGGACTTGAAGGTCTCGCGGCACGGAGGCCGCACGAGCTGTCGGGCGGCCAGCAGCAACGCGTCGCCCTCGCCCGCGCCCTGGTGTTTGCGCCCGATGCGCTGCTGCTCGACGAGCCGCTCGGAGCACTCGATCGCAAGCTGCGGGAACAGCTGCAGATCGAGATCAAGGAGATCCAGCGGCGCATCGGCGTTTCGGTGCTGCTCGTCACCCACGATCAGGACGAGGCCATGATGATGTCGGACCGGATCGCGGTCATGGCCGAGGGCGACATCAAGCAGATCGGCTCCCCGTCCGAAGTTTACCTGCACCCGGCCACGGCCTTCGTCGCGGGCTTCCTCGGCGAGACCAACCTGCTGCCCGGCCGCTGCTGTGGCATCGACGGCGGCCACGTCGTCATCCGCTTCCGCAATGGTGAACTCGGCAGGGCCCGCATCCCGCGTTTTGGCGGCAGGCCCGCCGTTGGCGATGCCGTGCTGGCCTGCATTCGCCCGGAGCGCGTGCGCATCCTCAAGCCGCAGGACGCCGCGGAATCCTCGATCGAGGGCAAGATCGTGAGCTGCGCATTCCTTGGGCGGCACGCCCGCTACGTCGTCGATGCCGAGAGCCAGCCGGTGCTGGTCAGCACCGGCGACTGGTCGGAGGCTTCCGCGCTCGCGGTTGGCACGCGCGTGCGCCTCGGCTGGCTGAGCGAGGACGCGCAAGGCCTGATCGATCCCGGGGGCTCCAGCGTCGGGTTGAGCCCGCGCTTGCCTGGGCTCGGCGCGTGACGTGGGGCGCCGCTTACACCATCACCTGGGTGCCGACCTCGACCACGCGGTCACTGGGGATGCGGAAGTACTCCGTGGCATCGACCGCCCGACCCGCGAGCCAGATGAACAGTCGCTCCTGCCACGGTCGCATCTCCGACTTGATCGTCATCTTCAGTGAGCGGCGGGAGAGAAAGAACGACGTCGCAGCAACGTCGATGTTGAGGTCCTTGCGCCGGCAGTGCTCGATGATCTTCGGCACGCTCGGCGTCTCCATGAAGCCGTAACGGGCGGTGACGCGAATGAAGGTGTCGGCTACGCGGTCGATTTCGATGCGTTCGTGGCGGGGCACCCGCGGCGTGTCCTCGGTTTTGATGGTGAGAATGATGTTGCGCGCGTGCAGCACGCGGTTGTGCTTGAGATTGTGCAGCAGCGACGTTGGTGCCGAGTCGCGATCACCGGTTAGGAACACCGCCGTGCCCGGCACGCGGTGCGGCGGCTTGGCATCGAGCTTGCGCGCAAGCCAGTCGAGGCCCGCCTCGCTCTTTTTTGTGGCCCGCGCCAGGGCCTTGGTACCGCGTACCCAGGCGTAGATGATGGTGCCGACGATCGCCGCCACCGTCAGCGGCAGCCAACCGCCCTCGGCGATCTTCAGCACGTTGGCCACCAGAAATGCCTGCTCGATCAGCACCAGCGGCACCATCAGCGTGGCCGCCCTCCAGAACGGCCACTTCCAGCAGCGCCAGACGACGAAGAAGGCCATGAGGCTGTCGATCACCATCGTTGCCGTCACGGACAGTCCATAGGCCGCGGCGAGGTTACTCGAGCTGCGGAACGCCAGCGTCACCAGCACGACGCCGACGAACAGGATCTGATTGATGCGCGGCAGGTAGATCTGGCCGGCGACGCTTTCCGAGGTGTGGCGAATCTCCAGCCGCGGTACCAGGCCGAGTTGGATGGCCTGGCGCGTGAAGGAGAAGGCCCCCGTGATCACCGCCTGGCTGGCGATCACTGTGGCAATGGTTGCGAGCGCCACCATGGGGATCAGTGCCCAGCCCGGATAGAGCTTGTAGAAGGGGTTTTCGATCGCATCGGGGCGCGCCAGCAGCAGCGCGCCCTGGCCGAAGTAATTGAGGATCAGGGCGGGTTGCACCAGCGCAAGCCAGGCGAATTGAATCGGCTTGCGTCCAAAGTGGCCGAGGTCGGCGTACAGCGCCTCGGCCCCGGTGACGGCGAGAAACACCAGGCCCATCACCGCCAGGCCGATGACGCCGTGTGTGAGCACAAACTTGACACCGAGGAGGGGATTGAGCGCCCAGAACACGCGCACATCGTCGATCACGTGAACCAGCCCGCCCGCCGCCTGGGCACCGAACCACGACAGCATGATGGGGCCAAACAGCTGCGCCACCCGCGCCGTGCCGCGCGCCTGTACGCCGAACAGCAGGACGAGGATGACGATCGTGCTCGGCAGCACGATCAGTTCGAGGTGTGGGGCAACGAGGTTTAGTCCCTCGACGGCGGAGAGCACCGAGATTGCCGGTGTGATCAGCGATTCGCCGTAGAAGAATGAGGCACCGGTAACCCCCAGCACGAGGATCAGTGCGGCGCTGCGCTTGGCGACGGATTGGCCCAGCGCCATCAGCGCAAAGGTGCCGCCCTCACCCTTGTTGTCGGCATTGAGAAGGACCAGCACATACTTGAGGCCGACGATCAGCAGCAGTGTCCAGGTCATCAGCGAGAGCGTGCCAAGCACGGCCTCGGGTGTGGCCAGTCCCTGCGGGTTGGCGCGGCGGACCGCCTCGCGCAGCGCATACAGGGGGCTCGTGCCGATGTCGCCGTAAGCGACGCCGATCGAACCTAGCGCTAGCGCCCAGAACTGCCGGTCGGTGTGACCGTTCTCGGCGCCGGTGCTGGCGGCGACTGATTGAGCCATGAGGCGGCTTTTCTCGATTGGGGCGACGCCGCTCGCGCTGCGGTGAGTGGGCGCGGCTTATACACGCGCCCGGGGGCGCATGGAAGGCGCAAAACCCGGCAGATCGCAGGCATGGGGCGGCGGTCCGTGACCAAAAGGCCTCTAAACATCGTTCACAATCGCGTCGGGGCGTCGCGGTGTGTCCGTGAAGTCCTCACGTCGCATCGAGCGCGGCGAGCTCGTCGATCAGGCCAACCAGGACGCCGAGCCCCTTCGTCCAGAACGCGCGACTACGCGCGTCGAGGCCAAAGGGGCGGAGCAGTTCGGAATGGTGCTGCGAGCCGCCCGCCGCAAGCATCGCCAGGTACTTGCCGACGAAACCGGGGTGCGCTTCCCGGTAGAGGCCGTACAGGGAGTTCACCAGGCAATCGCCGAAGGCGTAGGCGTAGACGTAGAACGGGGAGTGGATGAAGTGCGGGATGTAGCACCAGAAGGTCTCGTACCCCTCCCCGAGCGCGATCGCCGGCCCGAGGCTCTCTTCTTGCACCTGCAACCAGATTTGGCCCAGCCTTGCGCTCCTCGTGTACGCGCTGCTCGAAGCAGTAGAAGGCGATCTGGCGCACGACCGTGTTGATCATGTCCTCGACCTTCTGCGCCAGCAGCGCCTTGCGCTCGCGCGGCGTCTTGGCGTCGGCGAGCAGGGCGTTGAAGGTGAGCATTTCGCCGAACACCGAGGCGGTCTCCGCCAGGGTCAGTGGCGTGGACGCCAATAGCGCACCCTGCGGCGCGGCGAGCACCTGGTGCACGCCGTGGCCGAGTTCGTGGGCGAGCGTCATGACGTCGCGTGCCTTGCCCTGGTAGTTGAGGAGGATATACGGGTGGACCGAGGGCACGGTCGGGTGCGCGAACGCGCCCGGGGCCTTGCCGGGACGCAGCGGTGCGTCGATCCACGACCGCTCGAAGAAGCGCCCGGCGATATCGGCGAGCTGCGGGGCAAACCCGGCGTACGCCGCAAGAACCATGCTGCGTGCCTCGCCCCAGGTGACGACGCGATCGGGTCGCTCGGGCAGTGGTGCGTTGCGGTCCCAATAGGCGAGCCTGTCCTTGCCGAGCCATTTGGCCTTCATCGCGTAGTAGCGGTGCGAGGTGCGCGGGTAGGCCTCGCGTACCGCAGCAATCAGCGCCTCGACAACCTCGGGTTCGACGCGATTAGCGAGGTGACGGCTGTCGGCCACGTCCTTGAAGCCGCGCCAGCGATCGCCGATCTCCTTGTCCTTGGCCAAGGTATTGGTGACCAACGTCAGCAGGCGAACGTTGTCCCGGAACACGCCGCCGAGCGCTTCGGCCGCGGCGCGCCGCTTCGCCTCGTCGGCATGCAGCAGCAGATTGAGCGTTGGCTCGAGTGGCAGCGCCTCCGGCTCGCCGGCAACCGAGAAGCGCAAGGCGGTCATTGTTTCACTGAACAGCCGACCCCAGGCGGCGCGCGAGACGATCGCCTTCTCGTGTATCAGCCGCTCGAGCTTCTCCTCTAGCTGGTAGGGCTTCTCTTTGCGCAGGTCCGCGATCCACGGCCGGTAGTGGGCGAGCGCCGGGGTGGTCAGCGCGGCGCGAAGGGCGTCCTCGTCGATCTGGTTGAGCTCGAGCTCGAAAAAGATCACATCGCTCGTCACCGCCGTGATCTTTTCCTGGATGTCGCCGTAGAACTTGCCGTGCGCGGGGCTGCTCGTGTCGCTCGCATAGAGAAGGCTCGCATAGGAGCCAAGCCGGCCGAGTATTTCGCCCAGCTGTTCGTAGGCCGAGATCGCTTCTGCCAGCGCCGGGCCGTCGCGCCCGAGCGCGACCAGCTTGCCCTGATAGCGCGTCTTGATGCGCTGCGCCTCTTGGGCGGCACGGGCAAGATCGTCGGCAATCGCCGGGGCGTCGGTCCCCGGGTAGAGGTCGGCGAGATTCCAGGTCGGCAACGGTCCGAGCTCGGGCGATGCCTGCATCGTCGGCTCCGCCACCGCCTTGCCGGGTAGTGCCATCGTGGGCTCCGCCGCTCGCTATTGTCTGGCCAAATGTGAGGGGCCAAATGTGAGGGGCCAAATGTGAGGGGCATGAAGGCGAACTGCAAGCTGCGGCCGCCCCGAGCGTGTCGCCGCGGCCAGTACCGCCGAAAAAGCACCAAGGCAATCCGTAACGCAACGATGCATTTACCGGTCTCGGGCACTCTACGAGGAGCGGCTCGGATCCCCCGCGTTGGCCGCCCCGTAACCCGTTGAGTCGAGTTCCCGCCCCATGCCCAAGCTCGTGCTGATTGTCGACGACGATCCCGCTCAGCGCCGCATCCTCGAAGCGATGATTCGCCAATTCGGCTATGACACGCGCTGCGTGCATGGCGGCGAGCAGGCGGTACAGATCCTCGAGTCGCCCGAAGGCGGCGCCATCGCCCTGGTGTTGCTCGACCTCGTGATGCCCGGCATGGACGGCGTCGAGGTGCTGCGGCGCGTGGCCGCCAAGCCCGGCACGCCGCCGATCATCGTGCAGACGGCGCACGGTTCGATCGATGCCGCGATCATGGCGATGCGCGCCGGAGCGGTCGACTTCGTCGTCAAACCGTCCTCTCCAGAGCGGTTGGAGGTGTCGATCAACAGCGCCTTGAAGTTCGAGGCCCTGCAAGGGGAAATCAGCCGCATCAAGAAGAAGGCCGAAGGCGTCCTCAGCTTTCAGGATCTGATCGTTCGCGGCGAGGCGATGCAGCGCGTGATCGCGCTTGGCAGGCGCGCCGCCACCTCCAACATTCCCGTGCTGATCGAGGGCGAGAGCGGTGTCGGCAAGGAGTTGATCGCCCGGGCGATACAGGGCGAAAGCGAACGCAGGGCCAAGCCCTTCATTACCGTCAACTGCGGCGCCATACCGGAAAACCTGCTCGAGAGCATTCTCTTCGGCCACGAGAGGGGATCATTCACCGGCGCTATCGATCGGCGCATCGGCAAGTTCCAGGAGGCCGACGGCGGCACGCTGTTCCTCGATGAGATCGGCGAGCTGCCACTCGATGCGCAGGTGAAGCTGTTGCGCGCGCTGCAGGACGGCGAGATCGACCCGGTCGGCGCCAAGAAGCCGGTCAAGACCGACTTCCGCCTGATTTCGGCAACGAACCGGGACATGATCCAGCTGGTCAAGGATGGCAAGTTCCGCGAAGACCTCTACTACCGCCTCAACGTGTTCCCGATCTGGGTGCCGCCACTGCGCGATCGGCTGGAGGATGTCCCGGAGCTCGCCGCGCACTTCCTCGCCCGCTTCGCCGCCGAAGAAGGGCGCCGCATCAACGGGGTTGCCAAGGAGGTGCTGCAACTGCTCGTCGGCTATAATTGGCCCGGCAACGTGCGGCAGCTCGAGAATGCGATGTTCCGCGCCGTGGTGCTCGCCGACGGTTCGCAGCTCACCGTCGCGGAGTTTCCGCAGATCGCCGCGCACGTCGAGGGCTACTGCCCCGCCATTCCCGCGGCGCCGGCGCAGGTCGACAGACGTCCGGTCATTAACGGCCCGGTGATGCTCGGAGCAGAGGACAGCATACCGCAAACCGTTGCGCTCGGCGGCGGTGGCGCGCTTGGCATCGCGGCGATCACCGACGCCGGTGAGATGCGCTCGCTCGAAGCCATGGAAGCGGACATGATCCGGTTGGCGCTCGGCCGCTATCGCGGGCACATGACGGAGGTCGCGCGGCGGCTCGGCATCGGGCGGTCGACGCTCTATCGCAAGATGCGTGAATTCGGGCTCGAGGAGCGCGTCGGCTGACGTACGGCGATGGCCCTCGCCATTGCCGCCCCGCTCCTGTAGCGTGCGGCGACACGAGGGGGGATTCGCCGATGCTGCGGCCGGTCACGACGCTCGTCATAAAGCTTGCCCCGGTGCTTATCGCCGCGCTGTTGATGCCGGCGTTGGCCGCGGATGGCGAAGAGCGATCTTTCACCGGGGCTGCGCCCACCGCGGCGGGGTGCGCGTCGGATGCGGAACTGCCGGGCAGGCTTGCAGCGGATCCCAAGCTGGCGCGCGCCGACCGCGAGGAGCGCGCGGCGCTGCTCGACTTCTACGCCCAGCGGCAGTGCGCGCCGCTGTGGGTGGCGGGCGGCGGCCTCACATCGCGCGGCGCGGCGGTGGTCGCAGAAATCGCCGGCGCCGACGCCTGGGGGCTCGATGCCTCCGCCTTTCGCCTGCCGGCCGCGGTGGCGCAGCTAACCGCGCCGCAGGCCGCCGAGGCAGAGGCGCTGATCAGCATTGCCGTCCTCAAATACGCGCGCTATGCGCGCGGTGGCCGCGCCGAGCCGACATCGCTGAGCGTCAACCTCGACCGCACGCTGCTGCTGCTCAGCCCTGCGAGCGTCATCAGCGAGATCGCCGATGCCCCCGATCCTGCAGCGTACCTGCGGCAGCTGCACCCGCACCATCCCCAGTTCGAGGCGCTGCGGCTGAAGTACCTCGCGGCACGCCGCGCGGCCGCGCAGACGCCCATTGCGCCTAACCGCGTAGCGGATGGTCCCGACAAGGCGGGCGGAGACGGGGCTAAGGAAGCAAGTGCGGCAAAGCTCCTCCTCAACATGGAGGAGTGGCGCTGGATGCCCGAGAACCTCGGCACGTTCTACATCGCGATCAACGTTCCGGAATTCATGCTGCGTGTCGTCAAGAACGGCAAGGTGATTCACAGCGAGCGGGTGATCGTCGGCAAACCCGACAAGCAGACGCCGATCTTCTCGGCGTATCTGGACAAAGTGATCTTCCATCCGACCTGGGGGGTGCCGGAGTCCATCAAGACGCAGGACATTCTTCCGAGCCTGCTGCGCGGCAGCAGCCGCATCCTCGAGCGGTATAATTTGAAGGTGCAGCGCGCCGGACACGACGTCGATCCGGCGACCATCGACTGGGCGACGACGGACATGCGCAGCGTGCACATCTACCAGCCGCCCGGAGGCAGCAACGTGCTCGGTGTCGTGAAATTCCGGTTTCCCAACAAGCACGACGTGTATCTGCACGACACGCCCGATAAATTCCTGTTCAAGGCGAGCGCGCGCGCCTTCAGCCACGGGTGCATGCGCTTGAGCGAGCCCGCACACCTCGCCGAGCTGGTGCTGGGTGAGGATCAAGGCTGGTCCGGTGCCGAGGTCGCCGCCGCGCTGGCCGCGGGCCCGCAGAGCCGGGAAGTCGGCATCGCCGGCAAGATACCCGTGCACGTCACCTATTTCACCGCGGTGGTGGACGAAACGGGCAGGCTGGACACGTTCTCGGACATCTACGGTCACGAGATGCGCATCGCCATGGGAATCGCCGGCAAGGCCCACCTGATCCCCAAGCCGCCGCCTGGCGTTACGCGCGCCGACGTGCTTGGCCGGCTCGCCGAGAGCGGCGGTCACGGCCAGGCGGATTGGGTGCGGCGCGCATTCGGAAATAATTGACCTTT
The DNA here is from genome assembly GCA_051985875.1 of Hyphomicrobiaceae bacterium. GTDB lineage: Bacteria > Pseudomonadota > Alphaproteobacteria > Rhizobiales > Hyphomicrobiaceae > AWTP1-13. The sequence continues at coordinate 3,746 of JBPYEF010000182.1, read as the reverse complement.
CGCAGCGAACAATGCCGTGCCGCGGTGCGTGCCAGAATATTGCCGCACTGGCGGCATTCAATGGGCCGTCGGCCATCGGCAATGGTCACGGGGCGATGGCATTGGTCCATGCGGCGTACCGCAGTTAGGTATCGCGCGTGGGCGGAAGGTCGGTCGCCGCACAGGCGGGCACGTCGGCGCACAAAATCGGCGCCCCTGGTTCGGGCCCTGCGCCCACCAGTCTGCGTCCAAGGCCTGCGCGAGGTAAAGAAACGGTCGTCGGGGGGCCGCGGCGAGCATAAGGGTACAGTCGCTGCGGCCGGCCATTCACGGAGGGGAAATTCCACTTGCCGGTGCTGCAATGGGGGCTGCGAAGCTGCCTCGTCTTCCTATTGGGGCTGGGCCTGGTGCTCGGCGGCAGCGTGCGCGGCATTGCCGAGAACTCCGCACGTGACCGTACGATTTCCTTCTACAACATCCATACCCAGGAGACGCTGACCGTCCAATACATGAAAGACGGCAAGCGCCTTGCGCCGGCGATGGAGCAGATCAACTGGATCCTGCGCGACTGGCGTCGCGACGAGAAGACGACGATGGATCCGGATCTGATCGATCTCGTCTGGGAGATCCACAACCAGTTGGGCTCGACGGAGCCGATTCACATCATCTCCGGCTACCGGTCGCACGCGACCAACGAGATGCTGCGCCATACGGTCGGCGGGCAGGCGAGCCAGAGTCGCCATATCCTCGGCAAGGCCATGGATGTGTACTTCCCGGACGTGCCACTGAAGATCCTGCGCTATTCGGCGCTGATCCGCGAGCGTGGCGGGGTCGGCTATTACCCGACCTCGGCCATTCCTTTCGTGCATATCGACACCGACCGGGTCCGCGCCTGGCCGCGGCTGCCGCGCACCGAGCTCGCATTGCTATTTCCGAACGGCCATACGCAGCACGTGCCCGATGACGGCGGCAGCCTGAGCAGGGACGACTTCGTGCGCGCGAAGGCCAACAATCCCGAGCTCGCGCAGGAGGTCGCCGCGCTCAAGAGCGATCGCCTGCCGCTGCAGCTCGCCTCCCTGGGGCCGGCGTTGCAGTCTGCCCCGCGCCCCGCCGAGAGGCCTCTGGCACTGGGTACACAGGCATCACCCGATGACCGCGCACGCCTCGCCGAACTGATGCGCGAGGAGCCGCGGCTGCTCAGCCCGCCAGCGCCAGCTAGTCGCATTGCCGCCAAGCAGCCCGCCGCCGAGGACGCCTATCTCTCCACCCGGGACGGCGCGCCCGCTACCTTCGCCGCCGCGCCGCTTTACGACGATGAGCACCCCGAAGAGCTTTCCTACCGCCCATTTGCCATCGCGCCGCTGCTGACGCAGAGCCCTTCGCCGGACTGCCCAGAACTGGCACGGCTCGTGCGGGGCGACCTCGGCAAGGCGCTCGACATGATCGACGACCGCGCGCCGCCGCCGCGCTTGCGCCTGAGCTTCGGCGCGGCGCAGCTGATGTGGGCGCAGCAGATGCGTGCCGAGGCCAGTGATTTTTCTGTGGCGGCGCCGAACATTGCGCCGAGTGGTGCCGCGTTAGTCAGCCGGCACGTGGCGAGCGAGCCGCAGTAAGCAGCGCTGAACAGCCGATCATTGCCGATCCCAATCCCGCCCGGGCAGCGTGAGCTGGCGCGCGACGGTTTCCCCTTGACGCGGCGCCGGGCCTTTGCCATGTAAATGTGAAATACATTTACATACCGGAGTGGCGGCGATGACGGATGTAGTGGCAAGGATCGACGACTTCGGCAGGCCGGCTTGGATCGCGCTGATGGTGATCGGCTTCATCGTCTTCTGGCCGATCGGGCTCGCAATCTTGGCCTATCTTTTATGGAGCGGACGCATGATGGGATGCGGAGGAGACTACGGTCACTGGCGGGAGCGTGCGATCGCCCGCTGGGAGCGGCGCCGGGCACGCTGGGAGCGGCACTGCGGTGGCGGTTCGAGAATGCGCGCCACCGGCAACCGCGCCTTTGACGAGTACCGCAGCGCGGCGCTGCGCCGGCTGGAAGAGGAAGCCGAGGAATTCCAGAGCTTCCTCGAGCGGCTGCGCCTCGCCAGGGACCGCGCCGAATTCGATGCGTTCATGACCGAACGGCGCAACCGCGCCGCAAGTGCACCCGACGGCGGACCGGCACCCACCCCCGAAAGCCCGACCTGATAGTTTGCCAGGTGCGGCCCGACAGCTGTCCACGAAGACGGCTGTCGGCGCAGAAGGGAGCGCGCCTGCCCGCTCTCCCGCGCCGCCACTGCGGGCGTGTTCGGCGCGCGGCAGGATAATTTCCTCAAGACGCTCGTTCGCGGCGTCAGCGCGCGCCTTGATCGGTGCCGTCCGTTTTCCGAATGACCGACGCGGGCTGCGACGACGCATACGATTAATGCCGGCAAGCGACTGTGCGCCGGCATGCGCCCGCGTACGCGCCGGCAGCCATGTTCCCTCGCGCGATCGCAACACTGGCCACGATGCAGCAGCGATGGCCTGCAGGTTCGTTGCGATCGTTCGGCCGCAGGCGTGTATCGCCGCTGTCGCGCTCGACTTGGATGTGCGGCATGCCCTTTACGGCCACCAACGCTTTGTCCACGTCATTTACGCTGGGCCACGGCTTTGGCTGCCGGTTGCGTTCTGTGAGCGCGCGCTCTGGCCGGCCGGCATTGACGTGTCAACAGTCGGTGCGTGCCAGCCCGGGGTGCAGCGGTTGTACAAACATCCTGAAGCACAGGACCGCGATGCGCGCATCTTCCGGCGCCGTGAAACATTCGGCAGCGGATCGACCGCGGCCGCCGATCGAGGAGTGGCGAGTGCGTCCAATAAGTCACGGACGGGGGTAAAATACGGCACCCGGGCACCCTGCGCTGATTTCCACGACCACGGGGCATCGCTCGAATCATGCTAATGGCGAGCGTCATGTGGCGTGATTGGCGTGCACCTTCGCCGGATCTTCGGCGCACCTCGTCGGAGCACACGTGCCCCGCCCAGCATCAACTCTGGCTCGGACAATTTCGCTGCCTCTAGCCCTCGTTGCTGGACTGGCCCTGCTGGTGACGTGCGGTTGCGGGTTGCCGACGTCGGGGCCACGCGGTGACGCCATTGAGCAAACCGCGTCTGTAGTTGTGCCGGTCGCCTCTAAGCCGCTGCCCTACTGCCTGGTTCCGGTGACGCCCGCGGTAGTGGACGTGGTCGCGGCCAACCGCGAGCGGCTGGCGGGGCGGTTTACCGACCGTAAGGGACCCGTCGCGGTGCAGATCGGGACAGGCGACCTCGTCAGCGTGACGCTGTTTGAGTCGGCCGCGGGTGGACTGTTCTTCCCGATCGAGGGTGGCCTGCGCAACGGCAATTTCCTGACGATTCCGCCGCAACTCGTCGACGAAAAGGGCGACATCACCATTCCCTATGCCGGCGAGATCAAGGCGCGCGGGCGCACCGCTGAGCAAATTCAAGTCGCCATCGTCAATGCACTGAAGGATCGTGCGCTCGAGCCGCAAGCGATCGTGACGGTGACGGAACGACGCTATGCGATGGTCAGCGTCCTCGGAGAGGTCAATACCCCGGTGCGCTTCCCGGCGAGCCTCAGCGGCGACCGCGTGCTCGATGCGATTGCGCGTGCGGGCGGAATCAAGTCGCAGGGTCAGGACACCTGGGTGATGGTGCAGCGCGATCACAAGGTCGCGGTGGCGCCGTTCGAGGCCCTGGCTTACGAGCCAGCCAACAACATTTTTATTCAGCCGCAG
>JBPYEF010000181.1:0-7257 GCA_051985875.1 Hyphomicrobiaceae bacterium | reverse complement strand
CTTTCGCCGCAACGCTCCGCCGCGCTGCTCAAAAAAATTCAGCTCGGCATGAGCGAAGCCGAGGTCATAGACGAGTTGGGGGCACCACAAAAGCGGGAAGTTCACGGCGACACCGATCTCTTGTACTACCGGACGACCTGGCAACTCGCCGAGGATGCCAAATGGCGCAATCCCATCGCCATCCGGGATGGCAAAGTCGTTGGCTTCGGGCGCGCGTTCGTGGAAAACCCCAACAGGTCAGCGACGGTGGCCGAAATTGCCGTGGATGCCTGGCTTGCGGACGTTCACCCGGCGGAGCAGTGACCCTCTGGCAACGCAGCCACGCTTGCCGTGGGATCTTTGGCCTGTTCCCAGGGGTCGGGCCGCGCCAATAGTTCGCCGCGGTCCATCGCCGGCCGCTCGGCTGGGCTGTAGCCGCTCGTAACAGGAGGCCATCCAGCGAACGCTCCGACGAGCACGGCGCATGAGCTCACCCGCAGGTCCGCGGCCGGTCATGAGGCAGGGGTCCGGAGCATGCCTACCTCGGAGGCGTTCCGAGCTGCCAGGCGCCGTGACGAGCGTCACGGGCCGGACCAGACAGCGATGAATTGATGGTGACCATGCGCACCTGCGCGTTTCCCTTGCTGACCACCAGGCGGCTGCGGCTGCGGCGGCCGTCGCCCGATGATGCGAAGACCTTTGGCGAGCTCCTATCCCATTCAGAGGTGACGCGCTTCACAAACTGGCCGGACCACCCGACAGCGGCGCAGGTCGCGCGGTATCTGCGGTGGATGTCAAAACTGCATGCGAGCGGCAAAGGATGTGCGTGGCTTATCGAGGAGGGTCGCTCGGGTGTTGTGATCGGTGCGATCCGCTTCAACCGGTTCGATAAGAAATGGAAATTCGGCGTCGTCGGCTACGAGCTGCATCCGGACTATTGGGGTTGCGGATTGATGACGGAAGCGCTCCGAGCCGTTGTAAGGAGCGGGCATGAGAGCTTCCGGCTGAACCGCATCGAGGCCTGGACACTCCCTGGAAACAGCGGTTCGGACCGGGTGTTACAGAAGGCCGGCTTCGCCTATGAAGGCACGTTGCGGCAGCGCGCATGGTTTAAGGGTCGGTTTCATGATTTTCGCATGTTCGGTCGGCTGGCCGGGGAGGCGATACGCGGCAAATGAGGGTCATATGGCGATGGCGTGGCCCGGCTCGCCGGCGATCTGACTGATGCCGATGGCCGGCGCCGTGCAGCAGCCTGATCCCCGCCTTTGTGCCCGATTGGCAGCGACGTTCTCTGCAATCCCCAACAGCAACGCGCGACGCCCGCAGCAGGAGGCCTATCCGCATGGTATCGATCTTCACCGACGTGGCCTACGGCGCATGGGCCGTGCTTGTCGCCGTATGGATACCCGGATACTTCAAGCAAAAGAGAATCGCACGGGTGCCGTCTCCCGTTGCGCAAATTGCCACGAGCTTGCTCATTGCGTTCGCCTTCTTCTTGCTCCTGGGCAGGCAATCGCCAGGTGCCCTCAGGATCCAGCTAACGCCGCGCCAGCCCTGGCTCGGTCTCCTCGGAGACACGCTTTGTATCGCGTCAGTGGTGTTCGCCATTTGCGCCCGCGTGAGGCTCGGCGCGAACTGGTCAGGCGCCGTCGCGGTGGTGCGCCAGGGTCATGAGCTCGTGCAGTCCGGGCCATATCGGATAGTACGACATCCCATCTACACGGGAATGCTATTTGCGATGCTGGGAACCGCATTCACTATGGGCACCGTAGCCAGCTACCTTGCCGTGCTGCTTGCGTTTGTCGCGTTCCTGGTGCGAATTCGCATCGAAGAGGACCTCATGACCTCGCAGTTTCCCGACGTCTATCCTCTTTACAAACAGCGCACGCGCGCCCTTCTTCCTTTTCTATGGTAGCCGCCGCCCGATCGGGACGCATGGACGCCGTGGGCCGTTGACCGATGTGCTGGTTGCCGGACTGAGGTCGTAGTTCGGGTTGGCGTATCATGTGTCGACGGCGATCCGCCCGTCGTTGCCTGTGTTGTTGCAGCATGGTACCGGCGGCCACACCTCCCGCAATTATCTCCTGCTCTCCCAGTCACTCCTGGTGCGGAGCAAGGCGGGCGGACCGGTGCGCTTCCCCGAAAGATCGGTGAATGCCCGGATAGCCAACGCTGCCGAACGGGTTAGGTAACATCCTGGTTTCGGTGGTTCTCCAGCCTTCCCGGTCGCTGGAACTGCCCGGTTCCCGCGAGGCGGCCAGCGATGCAGTCCACTGTGCCAACGACGCTCAAGGGTGCGTTGCAACAGGCCAGCGCGAGCCTGCCATGGTTAAGAGAGGTAACGACATGACTGGCCTGTTGCGCGTCCAAGATCTGAAGCAGATAGCCTCAGACGCCGAAGTGGCGAGAATGGATGAAGAACGGTTGCTGAAGAAGAAGAGTGATCAGCAGAAAGAGGAGCTGCGCGAGGCGTTCATGGTGCGAGAGGTACATCCCGAGGCCGTCGAGCGCATCAACAGGGCGATCCGCATCGCCGCCGAACAGGGTCACCATCACCTGCAGGTGCTTACTTTCCCGAGCAGCTACTGCAGCGACGGCGGCAGGCGCATCAACATCGGAGATCCCGAGTGGCCTAGTACGCTCGATGGCTTTGCGAAGAAGGCATACGAGTTCTACGTGAAAGAGCTGCAGCCACTCGGCTACAAGATCTCAACGGAGATCGTCAGTTGGCCGAAGGGAATGCCGGGCGACGTGACGATGTTTCTGAAGTGGTGAACGTCCCTCTCCAATTGGCACGCCAGTCGGCCAACCTCGCCTCACCCGCGGTGCGTCGGGGATTGTTGCCCCTGCCGATTCGGCACTTTGCACCGATAGTGCGCGCCCGGCAGTGCCGCCGCGATCGTGCCCCAGCCTTGCCGCGAGCTCAATATGCCTCGGGGATGGTCTTGCAGGGATACGTGGGCTCCTTGGCGGCCACCCGGCGCGTCGGCAGCCTTACCTTGCACCGGGGGGTCTCCGCATAGGGGATGCAGCTCAGCAGGTGGGTTATCACGTTCAGCCGCGTGCGCCGCTTGTCGTCGGCTCGGGCAATGTACCATGGTGCCCACGGCGTGTCGGTCGCAGCGAACATTTCGTCGCGCGCCACGGAGTAATCGTCCCACAGCGTGTAGGACTTCAAATCCATTTTCGACAGCTTCCAGATCTTTCGCCGGTCATGAATGCGCTCGTTGAGCCTTCTGGTCTGCTCCTCCGGGCTGACTTCGAGCCAATATTTGAGGAGGATGATGCCGGAGTCGACGATGGCCTTTTCGACGCCGGGCACCATCGCGAGGAAGCGCTTGGCTTCGCCCTGCGTGCAGAACCCCATGACGCGCTCCACGCCAGCGCGGTTGTACCAGCTACGATCAAAAATAACGACCTCTCCGGCGGCGGGCAGGTGCGGCAGGTACCTTTGCACGTACATCTGCGATTTTTCACGCTCGGTCGGTGCGGGAAGGGCTATCACCCTGAAGGTACGCGGACTGACTCGTGCCGTGATGGCTTTAATCGTTCCGCCCTTGCCTGCACCATCACGCCCTTCGAAGATGATGCAGACCTTGCGCTGTTTGTGGCGCACCCACTCCTGCAGCCCGACCAGCTCTTCATGCAACTTTCTCAGGCACTTCTCGTATTCCTTCTTTTCCAGTGGGTGCAGGCCATTGCGCATCGAACGTTTCCTGCCGTGGGCCGTAGCCCTATCCACTTCTTGACGGACTGACATGTGCCGCTTCAGCCTTGCCTTGCCAATTCACCGAGCCGTCGCTTTGCGGATCGGCCGTGGATGATGCCTGGTGTGAGGGGTACGGCCGGTGCACGTCCCCGGAGGGCGGGGAACGGGAATCGCCCGCTCTCATAGAGCGTCACGATCAACAAGCACGCAAACACACCGCAAAAAGAGAGGATCATGGCGGTCCTACCTTGCCCGCGGCGCGCGTCTTCTGAAACGCGCAATCGATCCGCTCGCCCGCGTAGGGGGAAGGCAGCGTACGCGCGGCGACACGGATCGCCTGCAATGCCTGGCCCGAGGATACCCCGGGTGCTGGATTGTCCGGCACCGTGGCGGTGCGAAGGCGATCGTAAACCAATTCCGCGATGGCCTCCTCATCGCAGCAAATATTCTGACCGAGCTCGGAGGTTCTGTTGCGCGCTTGACCGGCATTTTTCGCGATGTGGGTTAATGGCACACACCGATGCGGCGACGCCGCTGAGCTCCTTGGAATCCTCGATGCGCTAACGTTACCCCGCCGCTATCGCCCACGCCTCCAGGCGTAACCCAAGGAGAAGCGCGAATATATCCCGCTCGCCGGCCGCTTCTATCCGCTAAAACCCTAACCATCGATTCCCGGAAGCACCGAGCTTGGCAGAGCGGCGGCGCAGCACGAGGGCGCCAACCTTTCAAGATCGAGACGGGTGGTTCGTCGCGAAGAGCCTGTCTGTCCCCTGTTGGGAGATCAGTGAGGTCTGAGCAAACTTACCATGGGCGACGCGGTCGCTTATGACCCGATCGCCGCGCATCGCGGTTCGACATGGCGTCGTCAAGGCGCTACTCACACCTACGGTAGCAGGGCGAACAGCACGAACGCGGCGAAGATCACGAGGTGCACGATGCCCTGGAGAATCGTCGTTCGACCGGTACCCAAGGTAATGGCGCCCAGAAACAGCGTCAGGGCTAGGAGAACCTCGTCCTTTGCGCCCAGTCCGAGCTGCAGGGGCAGGCCCATTGCCAGCGTCACGGCGGCCACCGCCGGTATCGTCAGACCTATGCTGGCGAGTGCCGAGCCGAGCGCGAGATTGAGGCAGGTCTGTAGCTTGTTAGCGCGAGCCGCGCGCAGCGCTGCCAAGCCCTCAGGCATAAGCACCAGCATGGCGATGATGATGCCGACAATCGCCTTGGGGGCGTTCAGGCGGGCAATGACCATCTCCAGGTTCGGGGTAAGGAGTTTTGCCAGCGCTACGACCGCCACGAGTGCCGCGACCAGGAGCAGCAGACTAAGCGCGGCTACCGAGTATTTCAGCGGCGGACCGTGCGCGTCCTGATCGTCGTGGTAGGGTGGCAGAAAATAATCGCGATGCCGCACGGTTTGCACGAACACGAACGCGGCATAGAGCACCAGCGAGAAGATGCCGGCAAACAGCAACTGGGGTTTGCTGAACTCCGGACCAGGAGCGCTGATCGTGACGTTCGGCAAAATGAGCGTCAGTGTGGTAAGCGCAGCCAGGACGGCCAGCGCGGCACTGGCGCCTTGCAATTGAAATCCTTGCTCGTGATGACGCACACCGCCGAACAGCAGGCTGAGGCCAACAATGCCATTGCACACGATCATCACGGCCGCATAGACGGTATCGCGGGCGAGACCGGCCTTGGCATGAGGCGCCCCGACCATCACCGCGATGATCAGTGACACCTCGATCACGGTTACCGAGATTGCGAGCACAAGGCTGCCAAAGGGTTCGCCGATGCGGTGGGCGACCACTTCGGCATGGTGTACGGCCGCAAAGACCGTACCCACGAGCACCAAGTACGACAGGGCGCTGACTGCGGCGGTGGGCCCGAAAACGATGCCGGCAAAAATCGCGGCCCACGCCGCCGCCGGCCACGCCCACGACCATCGCGGCACTCTCATCGCTGCATCTCCGGGCTCGTTACCATGTGCATGCGTCGCGTCTCCGGCTGTGATCAAGCGCGGTCACGCCCGGCAGAGCAGTAACAGCGCGGCAGGTCCTGGTTCTCGCATGTTGCAAAAAATCGCGCGCCGTTGCCGATACAAGTCGCACGCTGCCCTCCTCACCCGTGCCGCGTGTGATGCGCACATCGGTGCGATTGGTAAAAGGCGCGCATCGCGCCGCGCCGAAAGGCAGGATCTCACACCGCCTGTACGTTAACCACTTCGCCGCACGACACCCCGTTGCATCGGCTGCTGTGAGCGACTTCGGACGCGCGACGATCAGCGCCGCTCCGATGCGATGTGCACGCCTCGATGTAGACCCGCAGTGGCTTCGGGGTTTCGACTGATTTATGTCGTGCGTCCCCGGAGCAATTCTGGGGCAATACAGTAGCGAGGAGTTGAGCATGCGCAGATCAATCATTGCGGCTCTGTTTGCCGCGTCTGTCGCCGCGGGTACTTGCACCGCGGTGAATGCAGCGCCCGCCGGGGCGAGTCTGATCGCGGCCAAGGTCGCTGAGACAAACATGACGCAGGTCTATTGGCGAGGTTGGCGACGGCCGAGGGCGTACGGTTTTCGTCGGGCCTACTGGCGCGGTTGGCATCGGCCAAGAGTCTACGGCTTCTACCGCCGGCGGGTCTATGGCTACCGCAGGTTCGGGTACCGTCCGAGGGTATTTGCCTACTCCTCTGCGCGCGCCTTCGGGTGGTTGGGTTTTCGGCGCTGCTGGTAGGTTCGCCGCCAGTTCGGCGATAGCAGCGAGACCAGCCAGCTGCAGACGTGGGACGCGGCGGCGCTCGGCCACCGACGCCCGCGTCTGCAGCACGGCGCCCTTAACCACCTTCGCATGGACCGGCGCATAGCCGAAGCTTGCTAGGCGGTGATCGCCCATGGGTTCCTCGTGGGCGCCCGCGAGGTGCGAATAAAGCCGAGGCGACGGTGCACGTGGCCACCGCCGGCTGCTCGCCAGGTCGAGCAGCGGAGCTGCGATGCTCGACACCACCGCGGCGCCGCCTTCGCGACCGAGCACAGGATGGTGCGCGCCGATGGCGGCAAAGGTTGCGGCCGTGAAGTGTGCGTAGCCTCACCGCTGAGGTGCAAGATCAGGTGACCACCGCCAAGGCGCGCAGCCTTGCGATGTCCGCACCCGAGTACCCTAGCTCGTGAAGGACCTCCTCCGTATGTTGTCCAACCGAGGGCGCGCGCCTCGGTGCCACCTTCGCCTCGCCATGCACATGAAATGGGCTCGACACCGTCAGGCCGTTCCCGTCGGCAAACGCTACAAGCGCACCGGCCTGTTGCAACTGCGCGTCGCCGGGCGTTTCGTCTATCAAGCCGACGTCACCAAACGTCACCCCCGCCGCATGCAAGATCCCACGCCACTCCGACAGGTCCCGCTGCGCAAATACTTCATCCAATATGCCGACCAGAGCGCGCGCATTCTGCCTGCGCGCTTCGCCGCTAGCAAAGCGCGGGTCGTCGGCGAGGTGAGCGCAGCCGATCGCCTGCAAGAACCCGCGCAACTGCCGCTGCTCGTTGAATAGAGCCATAATGAACCACCTCCCGTCGCGGCAG